>JAZQWH010000229.1:0-21406 GCA_045632205.1 Eubacteriales bacterium | reverse complement strand
GAAGCAATGGCGGAGATCGAGATTGCCAACGAGAACTGCCTGCAATTGCGCTATACAGAGCAGTAAAAGGGAATATGAAACGGAACAGGGAAAGCCCCCGTCTTGGCGAAAAAAACAGATGCTCCGATCGGAGCATCTGTCAATCAGACGTCATTGGCTTCTCTGTATTCCAGCGGCGTGCATCCCGTGCGCTTCCGAAAAAGCTTGCAAAAGTAGGAGGGAGAGCAAAAATCGAGCGATTCGGCAATCTCCCAGATGGTTTTCGGCGGTTTATCAAGCAGCATTTCCTTCGCCATTTCGATGCGTCTGTCTAAAACGTAGTCGCGCGGCGAACGGGAATAGTATTTGAGAAACAACCGCCTTAGATGCGCGGGAGAATAGCCAGAGGTGCGGCAAAGCTCCTCCTCGGTGATCTTTTTCTGACAGTTCAGGTTGATATATTCCGCGGCGGAGCGGATCTTGAATGCCTCCGAGCCGTCCTTGGTGGACTTGAGCGTTTTGGAGGAAAGCAGGTACAAAAGCCTTACGAAATTGGTGTATAGCTTGAAGCGCGCGAGCGGATAGGTGGAGTGATGCGCCTCGTAGATACGGAGCGAGAGCTGCTCGGCGTCCGCGCCCTTGACGAGCGTGTCGATCTCCAGATCAAACGTCTCGTCATAGTAGAAGGAGATGAAGTCGTGCGCGCTGCCGCTCGGATTTTCGCTTCCGATGGTTCCGCGATCGATGCTGCGCAGAAGCAGTACGTCTCCCTTGCTTGCGCTCAAGCATCCTCCGTCATCCAGACGGACGAACAATTCCCCGCGCGTGACGAGATAAAAGCAGGCGTAATTGCAATCGCTTCGCCAGCTCCATTTTCCCGTATGGTTGTAGCTGCCCGCGCTTTTGAATCCGATCAGCGGATGCGAATGAAAAAAATCGTGCGTTTTCAGCTGCTGCTCCAAGGTAGGTACCTCCGTTTTTTTGTTATATAAATTTTATCATTTTTAAGCACAAATGTCAACACGGGAGCGAAAAATTATATTTTGCTCCGCGATGCACAGGAGAATTTTTTTATGAAAGCATTGGTTTCGGTTCCGAGAGGAAGCGTTTTTGACAGTTTTTTTACAAAGGAAAATATTCGCCTCGCGGAGAGCCTGGGGCAGATCGTCTGGAATGATGGCGGAGAGCAGTTGACCGAGGAGTCGCTTGCGGCGCAGATCGGTGACTGTGATGCGTACGTCACCCTTTGGAAATCCCCCGCACTGACCGAGCGGGTGCTTGAACGCGCCCCGAAGCTCAGACTGTTGGTTCATCTCGGATCGACCGTCGTTCCCTTCGTCAGCGAGGCGATGTGGGAACGCGGGATCCGTGTCATCAGCGGATTTGATTACTACGCGCAATCCACGGCGGAGGGCGCGATCGCATACATTCTTGCCGCGCAGAGAAGGATCCCGTTTTACAGCGAGAGGCTGAAAAACGAGGGGATCTGGAAGGCGGACGATTTTACCGACGGATTGATCCGCAAAACGGTTGGGATCGTGGGCTACGGCGGTGTCGGACGATACGTGGCGCAAATGCTTTCTGCCTTCCGCACCAAAATCAAGGTCTATGACATCAGAGAGATCCCGAACGCGGAAAGGGAAAGATACGGGCTGGAGCAATGCGGGCTTGAGGAGCTGTTTTCCACCTGCGATATTATCAGTCTGCACACACCGTACAATGAAAAAACGCACCACCTTGTGGATGAGCGACTTCTTTCGCTCATTCCGAAAAACGCGCTTCTGGTCAATACCGCGCGAGGTGGCGTGATCGATCAGGCGGCAATGACCGAGCATTTGGTGAGAGGAGATTTCCGCGCCGCGCTCGACGTGCTGGAAAAGGAGCCGATCGATCCCGCCGATCCGCTGCTTCGGTTGGAGAACGTTCTGATCACTCCCCATCAGGCGGGGGTCACCACCAATCTGCGCGCCCTTCTCACGGCGGAGCTGATGCGCGAGGCGGCAGAGCATCTCGATCGCGGCGCGCCTCTGCGCAATGAGATCCTGCGGGAATACGCGGCAGGAATGTCGAAAAAATAGAGGAATAAGCATGAAAAGGATTGTCATACTCGGCGTGGAAAATTCCCACGCAGAGACATACGTGAGGCTGATTCGGCAAGCACGTCCGTTTTCGGAGCTTGAGATCGCAGGCGTTTACAGCGAGGACAAGGGTGCCGCCGCTCGCATTTCCGAGCAATATCAAGTCAGGATGATGAGTGAATTTGACGAGGCGGTCGGAGCGGTCGACGGAGTGATCGTCTGTGCGCGTCGGGGAGACCTGCACGCGCCTTATGCAAAGCCGTATATCCAAAGCGGTACCGTGATGATGATCGACAAGCCGATCACGCAGAGCGAGCGGGATGCAACGGAGCTTTTGCGGATGCTTTGCGAGAAGAAGGTCAAGGTGATGGGCGGATCGGTCCTGAGACGGGATCCAACCGTGCAGATGCTGAAAAAGAAACGGATGGAGGACGGAGGGAGAGCGAGCGGGCTGGTTTGCGCTCCCATCATCAAGGAAAGCCCGTACGGCGGATTTTTCTTCTACGCACAGCATCTTGTGGACGTCGCCTGTGAAATTTTTGGCGGAAACCCGCGGAGCGTGACGGCAGAGGAGTGCGGGGAGCAGATCCGCGTGGATCTTCGCTACGGGGATGCCACCTGCCTCGGAATTTATACCGAAAGAGCCGTTGAAAAACGGTTTTACGCAGAGATCGCCACGGAGGACGGAATTCTTGGCGATACGATTGCACAGGAGGGCTTGGAGGGCTTGCTTTGCGAGGAGCTTTTGGAGTTTTGCGAGCTTTTGCGGGGCGGCACTCCGCGCAGATCACCCGAGGACGTGATCGCTCCCGTTTTTGTTCTAAACGCCATCCTGCGCGCTCTCAAGGAGCGGCGGGAGCAGCGGATTTGTTACGGAGGAAGATATGAGCAGTGAGATGATAAAGGCAGATAAAAATACGGTCGGTAGGAACGCCTGCGAGAAAAAAGCGGAGCAGTATCTTGCCGCGCACGCAAGGGAGATCGTTGAGATCGGTGAGACCGTTCTGCGCTCTCCCGAGCTTGGCTACCGCGAGGAAAAGACCTCTGCGTACGTGCGCGAGGTGCTGTCCAAATGGAAGATCGATTATACCTATCCCCACGCGCTGACGGGTGTTAAGGCAACGCTGAAGGGCAGGGAGAGCCGATTCAACGTCTGTATCATCGGTGAGATGGACGCGGTCAAATGCGCGGGACACGTATTCGAGGGGGCGCTCAATGCGGCGCACGCTTGCGGTCATCACGCGCAGATCGCGGCAATGCTCGGCGCGGCGATCGTGCTGAGGGGGAGCGGAATTATGGAGGAGCTTTGCGGAGACGTGACGCTTCTGGCGGTGCCCGCAGAGGAATTTATCGAGCTGGACTATCGCAGACGGCTCAAGGAGGAAGGAAAAATCCGCTATTTCGGTGGCAAGCAGCAGCTGATCGCCGAGGGCGTGTTTGATGAGATTGACGCCGCAATGATGCTCCACGCGCAGGGAAACGAGCCGCAGGGGCGGGTGTTTGTAAGAGGGCACAATCTCGGATTCGTTGCAAAGACGGTCACCTACCGCGGAAGGGCGGCTCACGGCAGTACGCCCTATGACGGAGTGAATGCGCTCAACGCGGCGGCGCTTTCCATCCTCGGCATCCACGCCAACCGCGAGACCTTCCGCGAGGAGGAGCGAATCCGCATCCATCCGATCGTCACCAAGGGCGGCGACGTGGTCAATTCCGTGCCCGACGAGGTGGTGGTGGAGACCTACGTGCGCGGCGCAACGGTTGAGGCGATCGAAAAGGGATGCAGCGCGGTGGAGCGTGCGGTGGAGGGCGCGTGCCGTATGATCGGTGCCTCCTCCGAGATCGAAACGGTACCCGGCTACCTGCCGCTTGCGGAAAGCGCGGAACTTTCGGAGGTCTTTGAGGAGGTTGCGAGGGACGTGCTGGGAGAGGCGAGCGTGGTATACGGAGAGCCGATCACGGGATCGACCGACGTGGGCGATCTTTCGCATCTGATCCCCACCATCCAGCCCTCCATCGGAGGCTTTGCAGGCGCTCTGCACAGTCGGGATTTTATGACCGCCGACGCGGAAATCGCATACGTCAGGGCAGTTGAGCTGCTCGTCAAGACCGTTATCAGGCTTTTGTGCGACGGTGCGAGTGGCGCGGAGCGCGTCAAAAAATGCTTCAAGCCCAAAATGAGCAAAGCAGAATATTTTGATTATCTGAACGGAAAGGATTGATACGGTATGTGGACGGAAGAAAAATTAAATGAGCTTCTGACAACGCCATCGGAGGCGCTTGTTGAGGATATGAAGAAGATCAAGGGCGACATTCTGGTGCTTGGCGCGGGCGGAAAAATGGGCCCCACGCTTTGCGTGCTTGCCAAAAACGCGATCCGCAGAGCGGGAATTGAAAAAAGAGTGATCGCCGTTTCGCGCGGAAGCGACAGGATCGCAACACAGCTGATGCTGGATCACGGCATTGAGGTGATCGCAATGGATCTCCTCGATCGTGAGGCGCTCGAATCCTTGCCGGACGTGGAAAACGTCATCTATATGGCGGGCAGAAAGTTCGGCACGGACGGCGGCGAATGGCAGACGTGGGCGATGAACGCAACGCTCCCTGCCTTTGTTGCGGATAAGTTCAAAGGGTCCAACGTCGTGGTCTTTTCCTCGGGCAATATTTATCCCATCGTCAAGCTTTCGAGCGGCGGATGCACGGAGAGCGATCGGGTAGGGCCTGTTGGCGAATATGCGATGAGCTGTCTTGCGCGCGAGCGTGCCTTCGAGTATGCGGCAAACACCTTCGGAACGAAGATCTTCATCTATCGGCTCAATTTTGCGGTTGATCTGCGCTACGGCGTTCTGTTTGATCTGGCAAATAAGATCCTCAAGGGAGAGGCGATCAGCCTTTCCACCCCCTGCTTCAATTTCATCTGGCAGGGAAGCGCCAACGAGATCGCCCTGCGCGGCTTGCTGCACGCTGAGTCGCCTGCAAGGATCATGAACGTCACGGGGCCCGAGACGGTCTCGATCAAAAAGGCGGCGCTGGAGCTTGGGCGCTATCTCGGCAGAGAGCCGATCTTTGAGGGAGAGGAGGGCAACGATGCCTACCTCAACGATGCCTCCCTTGCAATGGAGACCTTCGGCTATCCCGCCGTTTCCGCCAAAACGCTGATCCGTTGGCAGGCGGAATACATCCTGGACGGCGGCAGAACGTTGGATAAGCCCACACATTTTGAGGAGAGAAGGGGGAGCTACTGATGAACCGACACGAAATTGCTTTGCAGAAGCTGAAGCGCGGAACGGTCATTCCCGCAACGCCTCTGGCGCTTGATGTCGATCGGCACTTTGACGAGCGCGGACAGCGCTTGCTGATGAATTACTACCTGAATTGCGGCGTTGGCGGAATTGCAACGGCTGTGCATACCACGCAGTTTGAGATCCGCCGTCCCGAGGTTGCCCTCCTTGAGCCGGTATTGCGGATCGTTTCCGAGGAGATCGAGAAATTTGAAAAGGAAAATCAAACCGTCATCGTCAAGGTTGCGGGCGTTTGCGGGCCGACCGAGCAGGCGCTTGAGGAAGCGCGTCTTGCAAAAAAATACGGCTTCGACGCAGTTCTGCTCAGCCCCGGAGGACTGAACGATCGGACGGAGGACTATCTGATCGAGCGCACGAGGGCGGTTGCCGAGGTCATGCCCGTGATCGGCTTCTATCTCCAAACGGCGTGCGGCGGCAGACAGTTTACCTACCGCTATTGGGAGCGCGTTTGCGCGATTCCGAACGTCGTTGCCATCAAATGCGCGTCCTTTAATCGCTACACCACACTTGACGTGGTGCGCGCGGCGGCAACGTCGGAGCGGAGCGGGGAGATCACGCTTTATACGGGAAACGATGATAATATCGTCATCGATCTTCTGACAAAATATCGCTTTGAGAAGGACGGAAGGGTGCTGGAAAAGCGCTTTGAGGGCGGACTTCTCGGGCATTGGTCGGTGTGGACGAAGCGTGTGGTTGAGCTGTTTGAAAGGATCTGTG
Source organism: Eubacteriales bacterium (assembly GCA_045632205.1). GTDB lineage: Bacteria > Bacillota > Clostridia > Oscillospirales > CAG-272 > UMGS1865. The sequence continues at coordinate 15,333 of JAZQWH010000229.1, read as the reverse complement.
AGGAGCGGGAAAAGGACGCGATCTCCGCGGAAATGCTGACGCTTGCGGCAGAGGTGAGCGACGTCAACAGTGCGTTTTTTGATACGGCGAACGGATTTCGGGGCTGTATTGCGGGGCTTCACGAGGTCCTGCGCCGTCAGGGATTGATGCAAAATATCCTCTGCCTTGACCCAAGCGAGTCGCTTTCGGAGGGGCAAATGGAGGAGATCGACCGCGTCTACCGTGCGTATCCTGCCTTAAACGATGACGATTTCGTTGCAAAAAACCTTGAAAAATGGAAGGAATCGGCCTTGAGCTGAAGCTGAAAAATGGCATCGAGCAGATGCCATTTTTTGCGTTTAATCCACACACGTACGCAAATTCGCGCTGACGTATGCAAAAAAACGGGAGGCTTTGCGGCTTTTCTTTGCAATACGCATTGACAATTTGCCGATTCGGGTGTATACTAAAGAAAAGATTGACAAATCTTTAACTATTTTAAAGGAGATATGACTATGGCAAGATTCGTACTCAACGAGACCTCCTATCACGGCAAGGGTGTGATTGCGGAGATCGCAACCGAAATTGGGGCAAGAGGCTTTCAAAAGGCATTCGTTTGCTCCGACCCCGACCTCATCAAATTTGGCGTGACCAAAAAGGTGACCGACGTGCTTGACGGCGCGAAGATCGTTTATGAGATCTTCTCCGACATCAAGCCCAATCCCACCATCGAAAACGTACAAAACGGTGTCAAGGCGTTCCGCGAGAGCGGTGCGGATTGCATCGTTGCAATCGGCGGCGGCTCGTCTATGGATACCGCAAAGGCGATCGGTATCATCATCGAGAACCCCGAATTTGAGGACGTGCGCTCGCTTGAGGGCGTTGCTCCCACGAAGAACAAATGCACGCCCATTATTGCGGTTCCCACCACGGCGGGCACTGCGGCAGAGGTCACCATCAACTACGTTATCACCGACGCGGAGAAGAACAGAAAGATGGTTTGCGTTGACGTGCACGACATTCCCGTCGTAGCGGTCGTCGATCCCGATATGATGGCTTCTATGCCCAAGGGGCTGACGGCGGCAACGGGTATGGATGCGCTCACGCACGCGATCGAGGGCTACATTACCGCAGGTGCGTGGGAGATGAGCGATATGTTCCATATCAAGGCGATCGAGATTATTGCAAGGAGCCTGCGCGGTGCGGTTGCAAATACCCCCGAGGGACGCGAGGGCATGGCGCTCGGTCAGTATATTGCGGGTATGGGATTTTCGAACGTCGGACTTGGAATCGTGCATTCGATGGCACATCCGCTCGGCGCGGTCTACGATACGCCTCACGGTGTTGCAAACGCGATCATCCTGCCCACGGTTATGGAGTATAACGCACCCGCAACGGGTGAAAAGTACAGAGACATCGCCAAGGCAATGGGCGTTGCGGGCGTTGATGCAATGACGCTCGAGGATGCGAGACGTGCGGCGATCGACGCGGTCAAGCAGCTCTCCGTTGACGTTGGAATTCCCACCGACCTCAAGGAGATCGTCGATCCCAAGGACCTCGACTTCCTTGCGCAGTCCGCATTTGACGACGCCTGCCGTCCGGGTAATCCCAGAGCAACGAGCGTTGAGGAGATCAAGGAGCTTTACCTCAAGCTGATGTAATTTTTCCAAAGACACGGGAACGTGCGCGAACCGCTTGGATCGCGCACGTTCTTTTTTTGCCTCTGTCGCAGGCAATTTGAGCGGATATACGACAAAAATATTACTTTTTATGGAAGTTATATTGACAAAATACAGATTTGGTGTTATAATTAATTACTTATAAATTATATCTATGCCATAGCTGTCTCATTTTATAAAAATCAGAGCTTTTGAAAGGGGGGGATGCACGTGCCGAGCGTACTGAAACGGATCTGGGGAATCTTTACGGGTGCGATCGTGGCTGTGATCGTTGTGATGGCGATCCTGCTCGTCGGCGTGCGGATCGTCGGCATCCATCCGTACACGGTCCTTTCGGGATCGATGGAGCCTACCTACCACGTGGGATCGATGATCTACGTCAAAAAGCTTCCCGCAGCCGAATTGGGGGAGGGCGACCCCGTCACCTTCTACCTTAGCGGCTCGACCGTGGCAACGCACCGCATCGTCGAGGTAGTGATCGATCCGAACTATCCCGACGTCCGCCTCTTCCGCACGCAGGGAGATGCGAACGACGTTCCCGATGCGAATCTGCTCTCACCCGACAAGGTGATCGGCAAGCCGCTCTTCACCGTCCCGTATCTGGGATACTTTTCAAACTACATTCAGCATCAGCCCGGTCGCAGCGTGGCGCTGGGGTGCTGCACGGTTCTTCTGCTTGCGGTGATCCTGCCGAGCATTTGGGTCAAAAAGCCCAAGGACGAAGAACAAAAGCCCGATGAGCCTGCGGATGAGCAGGACACGGATGCCTGATTCAAGGGGAATACGCCAAAAGGCGCCCAAATAAATTCAAAATCTTTTTTTTGGAGGAAAAAAGCTATGAAAAAGAAAGTACTCACAACAATCGCAATCGTCATGAGCGCAGTTCTGCTCGTTGTCGGCTCTATCGCCGGAACCGTTGCATACCTGCGTTCCACCGCAGAGGTCGTCAACACCTTTACCTACGGTAAGGTCGCCATCACGATGGACGAGACGCTCATCGGTGCAGACGGACTCGCCCCTGCTACGGGCAACACCCAGCGTGTAACCGGTAACCGTTACAAGCTGATGCCCGGTACCACCTACGTCAAGGACCCTGTGATCCACGTTGGCGCGGAGAGTGAAGATATGTATCTCTTCCTCAAGGTCGATAACGGCGTTGCAGGTCTTGCTGTAACCGATCCCGCAAAGCAGGATCTGACCATCCACAATCAGCTTCTTGCAAACGGCTGGAAGATTTACACCACCGAGGAGAACGTTGCGTACAAGACGGAATCTACGCACACCACCAACTCCGGCGTTGTCATCAAATCGACCTCCACCGTTTACTATCTCAGTACCGGTGCGGGCGTTGATGCAACCGATGCAAAGGTTGTTGATGGCGCAAGTGGCGACATCAAGACCTTTGAAACCTTTACCACGGGTACCGATCCCGTTACCGAGGCGAGCATGACCGCATACGTCAACAACAACGCAAAGATCAGCGTTCTTGCGTTCGCGGTTCAGACCTCCGGCTTTGAGTGCATCCACGATGCGGCAGAGGTCTTTAAGGCTGAGTTCGCAAGTGCAATTCCCGCGCCTACTCCTGATCCTGCAGGCTGATCTGTATCAATCTACGTAAGCAATGAAAAAAAATGTGTTACTATTAATCGCGATCGTGGCGATCTGCTGCGGTTGCATTGTCGGTAGCACGGTGACGTGGCTGGTCGGTCGCGCCGAGGTGGACAATACCTTCATCGCGGGCGACATCGCCATCACTCTCAAGGAGACCACGGGCAAGACCTATCCGCTGATTCCCGGGACGACCGTTGCCAAGGATCCCAAGGTGACGGTTCATAACGGAAGCGAGGCTTGCTGGCTCTTTGTCAAGGTGGAGGAGAGCGCCGATCTGGACACGTATATTTCGTACACACCTGCCGACGGTTGGACGGCTTTGCAGGACGGTGTTTATTACCGCGTGCAGAATGCCGTTACCGCCGACGTGACCTATTCCATCCTGCGAGGCGATCAGGTCTCGGTCAAGGAAACTCTGACCGAGGCACAGATGAACGCGATACGGGCATCGGGGGCATACCCCACGCTCAAGCTGACGGCTTATGCCGTGCAGCAGAGCGGAATTGCCAACGTGGAGCAGGCTTGGGAGCAGGCAAAAAAACTATCCTGAACGGAGCGTGAGCGACTGTGAAAAAGTTAATATGGATCATGGGCGTGGCGCTTTGCTCGATAGCACTTGTTGCGGCAGGAGTGACCATTGCCTGGTTTACCGACACAAAGGAGACGTCAAACGTCTTTACTGCCGGTGACGTAAAAATTCGATTGACCGAATTGAACCCCGAAAACGAGGTCATCGACGTGACCAACCACGGCGCGCAGATGGACTACGGACACGTTTACCCCGGACTTGAGGTAAAGAAGGACTCCACCGTGACCAACGTCGGCTCGGAGGATGCGTACCTTGCGGCGGAGATCGTCATTCTGGACGGTGAGCAGGATATTACCAAGGCTCTGTCGATCCCCGGAACCTCTTCGGGCATCGTGCCCATCGATCAGTTCTTCGAGGGCGGTCTTTGGGGCGACGATTTTGTCCGTGTGGACTCGGCGGATCCCAATTACGTGATCTGGGAGAGCGAGCATTGCATCATCCGATACGATACCCGTATGGAGGACGGCTTCTGGATCAACGTTTTTGTCAAGGATATCCTTGTCGGCGGTGAGAGTATTCTGATGTGGGAGGGCTTTACCTTCCCCGCAACGTGGAGCAACGAGGAAATGCTGGAATGCACCAGCCTGCGTATCAGTATTGCAATGTTCGCCGTTCAGGCGGCGGGCTTCGGCTCCTGCGAGGAGGCTGTTACCACGGCGTTCGGAGACGGATTCGGATATATCGAATAAAGCAGTTACCGACTGTTTTGTAAGGCTCGAAAATTTAGGAAAGGAGGGCCGGAAAAATGAAGCTAATGAAAATGAAAATAATTGTCATCGCGCTGCTGCTCGCAACGACTGTTGCCGTTTTTTCGGCCCAAACCATTGCGTATTTCACAGATGGTGGCGAGAGCAATCCCGTCATCACGATGGTAGGTGCAAACCTCTCGGGTGAGCTGATCGAGGAAACGGTTCTGACAGAGGGAGCGGAGCCCGTTATCGGTCCCACAAGCGTGCGGATCGTTCCGGGCGGAAGGGTTATGAAGTCTGTCTCCGTGAAAAACACGGGAGATATGCGGATGTACCTCCGTCTGACGGTGGAAAAGGAATTCACTCTGTCCGAGGAGAATGCGGGAATGCCGATCGATCCCTCGTTGGTCGGATTTGAGATCGATACTACCCATTGGGAGGAGCGCGACGGCTTCTATTACTACAAGACTCCGATCTCGGAGAACGAAACGACCGCGCCGCTCTTTACCGAGGTGTCCTTCTCTTCGCAGATGGACAACACCTACACCAACAGCACCATTACCTTCCACATCAAGGCATACGCTACACAGGTGCCCGGCAACTACGCCTCCGTATTCGAGGCGCATGGCTGGCCCGCCGTGCAGTGAGAGGGGAGGTAACGGATGAATAACAGAACGAGAATCCTCTCCTTCTTCCTCGCGATCGTGATGCTTCTGGGCGTTATGCCCGTCAGCATCTTCTCCGAGGGAGAAACGGCTCCGATCCGTATTCTGCACAACGGAACGGAGATCTCCGAGCTGCTCCTGTATCAGGACGGCAAGGAAACCCTGAAGGCAGAAACGACCCTGAAGGGAATGCTGACCTATCAGTGGCAGATCCTGGTCGATGCGACCGCGGAGGAATGGGTCAACATCAGCGGTATGACGCAGGCAACGTGCGACGTTTCCTACGCGCTCGTGGGAAGCCTGCTTGACGCGTTGGGACAGACGATGCTTCGTTGCACCGTTTCCGACGGCAAGGAGCTTTACGTCTCCGCGAGCGTGACCGTCAAGGTCTCCTACACTGCGGCAAACGCAGTGCAGACCAACGCACCGCAGAGCACGGAGCGCCCGATGCTGTTCAAGTCGGCATCTCCCAAGCTTCGCGCCGCTGCTAACGATGAAATCAAGGACGTATACAACATTACGATCAACTATATATACAAGGACGGAACGATTGCCCGTGACCCCAACGTGCTGAGCATTGCGGCGGGAACGGAGGTCAATCACACCATCCCCAACCCCGTGATCGTCGGTTATGCTCCTGTTTTGCAGGAGGTCTACGAGCACGTCACGCTCGAGACGTCGGCTGACGGCTCGACGGGAATCAAGCTGGAGTACGATGCGCTTGATGCGCCTAAGATCATCAACGTCATCTATATGCCCGCGTTGGTGGATTTCGTTGTCCATCATTACAGGCAGAATCTCCTGGACGATAACTACGAATCCACGCCCTATCAGACCGTTAAGATGCAGGGATATACGGGCGAGAGCGTAGGCGACTGCCATATGGAGATCGACGGCTTCCATTCGCTTTACTATGAGCGCATGGTGATTGCCGCGGACGGCAGTACGCAGGTTGAAATTTACTATGACCGCGAGTATTATCTCGTCTCCTTTGACCTTAGCGGAGGCTTCGGTGTCGATCCGATCTATACCCGCTACGGCTCGGAGATCGGCGTCAACACGCCCACGCGTCCCGGCTACGATTTTGCTTCGTGGTCGCTGACCTCTGTGGGAGGACGTACGCCTACCGCGGACGAGATCGGAAGATACCTCTTTACCGCAGCCAAGCCGAAGGTGATCGTTGAAAACTCCCTTTCGTATCTTGCTTTGTGGACGCGCGGAAACACCTCCTACACGATGGTGTTCTGGAACGAGAACGCAAACGATGACGGATACAGCTATTGGGGCTCGATCACTGTTGACAAGGATGCAAACGGCCGCAATCTGCTGGTTGGCGATTCCGTCAGCGCGCAGGATTGGATCTCCCGTGTCACCACCATTGACGACGAGCAGTATTTCACCTTCAATTCGGGAAGATCGGACAAGGACGTTGTTCTCAAGGGCGACGGCTCTTCCATTGTTAACGTGTACTATACCCGTAACCGTTATTCCATCAGCTTTGTGGCGACGGGAAAATGTACGTTGGATGAAAGGCATACGCACACCGACGCGTGCTACACGGACGTGTGCGGAAAGCAGCACGTGCATACGGCGGATTGCGTGGTCAATCAGATCTGTACGCTCCCCGAGCACGAGGCGCATACCCCCGAATGTCTTGATTGCGCGCTGGAGGAGCATATCCACGGCGTACACTGCGAGGGAATCGTTTCCTGCGGCAAGGATGAGCATACGCACAGCGCGGATTGCTGTACTCTGGACGAGCATACGCACGGAGTAAGCTGTTATCCCAACGTCGGTACGGAGGTCAGCGAGCCCGCAACCTCGGGCAGACCGAACTACGATACCTTCCCCACCAACGTAAGCAACGGATATATTGCCCGCTACAGAAAGGGCGCAACCTACTACCGTTACATTTACATCAACGGAAAGTGGTACAACTACTCCGCAACCGCAAACAACGGACAGATCATTTCCACAAGCTGTGGTCTTTCCGAGCATACGCACGGCACCTCCGGCTGCAGATACTGCAATCTTGAGGAGCACGTACACGATGAAAATTGCGCGTGGTGCGAGATCCAGGAGCACGTACACGGGGATGCTTGCTATCGCGATCAGATTCACGTGCATAGTGAGGAGTGCTATGAGTATCCCAACTGCGTGGAGCACGTTCACGAGGATTCCTGTATGCTTCTCACGTGTAAAATGCCTACGGGACACTCGCACACCACCGCTTGTACCAGCGCGACCCGTGACAGTACCGTAAAGCTTGTTACGCGTAAGTATCAGCAATCGCTCTCCGACATCTGGCCGATCGTGGACGACAACGGCGTGGTCTACAATGCAGGTCAGCGTTGGAGTCCGAGCAGCTCCAGCTATTACAGCAACGTATTGGTTTACATTTCCGATATGCCTGCGGACGACTTTACCCTGACGGTAAACGTCTCCAGCTACAATACCTACCGGATGCACTATATGCTGGAGGTTTTGCCGGGAGAGTCGTATACGCATACCTATAACGGAAAATACTTTGTCGAATCCTTCTCGGTAAACGCAAACTACAACTACATTACGCGAGACGAGGACTTCTTCGACATCAAGGGCTTTGAGCAGTTTGGCTCTAACCCGAACTTCAGCAGCAATCAGATCAAGCTGACAAACGGCGGCGACGTGTATTTCTACTATCAGCGCAAGACGGGCGGAAACGTCGTCCTGAGCTTCCAGAACGTCAACACCGTGGTGCAATCCTACACGGGCGGCAACATTATGTACGGAATGCCGCTGGGTGAGTATCAGTATCAATCGGATGGAACGAGCTTTGTCCCGTCCTATCCCGATACGTACGAGCCGAACGCATATCAGTTCGATCAGTGGTTCACAACGCCCAACTGCTTCCCCGGTACGGAGGTGAATTGGGATGCGTTGACGATGCCGGACGGCCCGATCACGCTGTACGCGCATTGGATCCCGCAAAAGCATACCGTAAAGATCTTTAAGGATGCATCTCTTAGCGAGCAGTTCGGAGAGACGCTTGAGGTGGATCACGGTACGCTGCTTGCCGACCCCGGACATCCCACTAACGGACAGCTCATTTTCTCGGGCTGGTTCTACAAGGATGACAACGGCGTGGAACGAGCGTTCATCTTCAACGGAATTCCCGTTAAGGATGATATGAACATCTACGCAAAGTGGGGATCGCGCGTGGCGGTTCGTTATACCGTTTATTATAAGTATATCGACGCAAACGGAAACGAGATCGAGGTGGCACCTCCCACGGTGGGCAGTACCATTGCGGGTCAGAACCGTACCTTCGATGCGAAGGGCGGAACCGATCTGTACGAGGCATACCGAGAGGGATATTTCCCCGATGCGGCGAGCCACAGTATCGTTATGAGCGCCGAGAGCGAGAACGAACATACCTTCTATTATATTAAAAAGGATGGCGCAAGCTACACGGTTCGGTATCTCGACGAGGCGGGAGTTCCTCTCGTTCCCGATAAGGTGGTTGAGGATAATAAGCTTGCAGTTGTAACCGAGACCTTCGTTGCGGTCGCGGGATATATGCCGGACAGCTATCAGAAGCGCTTGGTCGTATCGGTCAACGAGGAAGAAAACGTACTGATCTTCCATTACACCAAGGATGAGGTCCACGCATACTATCGCGTGGTGCATTATTGGCAGAACCTGGACGGTCAGGGCTATACGGAGCATTCTTACAGCGATATTAAGGCGACCATCGGCTCGGTCTGTGCGGCAAGTCCCATTGCCATCACGGGCTTTAACTTCAAGGAAGCACAGCTCGACGGTACGACCGTTGCGCTTGGCGCGGACGGAAGTGTTCGCGGTACGTTGGATGAGGACGGTATGCTCATCGCGTTCTACTACGACCGCCAGATCGTGGAATATACGGTTGAGTATATCGAATACGGCAATGCCGAGAATCATCTGGTTTCGTCGGTTACCAAAACGGGACTGTACGGTGCGTTGGTGGAGGAGAGCGCTCCCGATCTGACCTACCTCGGATACAGTCGCGTCAGTGAGCAGATCCAAAGAATCACGCTCAAGGAGACGGGACGAAATTCGATCGTGTTCAGCTATCAGGAAAACAGCGTCAGCTATCAGTACGTCGCCGTGATGGGCGGTGTGCTGAATCCGAGCTACGCCTCGGAGAACGTAGCCGCACTGACAGGCTCGCCCTCGGGCTGCCTGCCCATTGCCTCTGCGGACTATACCTTTGCGGGATGGTTCAAGGATGCGGGCTGTACGGTTGCGGTTGATCCTGCGGTCGATCCCGTCACGATTGACGGAAGCGGCAAGCTGATCCCGAAGCGCGCGGACTCCAACGGAGACGGAATTTTCCTCTATGAGGGCGGCGTATACTACGCAAAATTCGACTATAACTTTGCCGATCTGACCGTTGCCGTAGAGGGCAGCACAGATGAGGAGCAGGCGTTCCTGTTCGTGGTTACGGGCGTTGACGGAACCTCTTCCGCAGGTGTCAACGTGACGGTTGCGGTTGTGGGCAACAGCTCTGTAACGCTTCAAAACGTGCGCGTCGGCGAATATCGTATTACGCAATTGACCGACTGGTCTTGGAGATATACGCCAAGCAGCGCAAAAACGGTGCAGATCACCGTTTCGGCATCGAGCAGCAATACCGTTACGTTCACGCAAGCCGTAACAAGCGAAAAATGGTTGGACGGTAACGGATACGGGCAGTTCCTGATCCCGTAAGCATTCAAATTTAATCGGAAGGAGGCAAGAGAATGCGAAGGCTGAAGAAAATACAATCAAAAGCAGTGATCGGGTTGCTCTTGTCACTTCTGATCCTGCTTGCCTCGGCAGGCGCCACGGTTGCTTATATCGTGTTGCGCACCGATCGAGCGGATAACACCTTTACGCCCGTGACGGTGGACAGTACCCCCGTTGCAACGGCGCAGGGTGGAATTGCGGTTTCCAACAACGGTGAGATCGCGGCATACCTGCGCGCCGCAGTTGTGGTAACGTGGGTCTCCGTGGATGCCGAGGGGAACACCTCCAACGCGCACCATATCAACGCCCCTATGGAGGGACGCGATTACAGTATGGGATATGACGCGAGCGGCTCCTGGCAGAAGGGATCGGACGGATTCTGGTACTACAAAACACCCGTTGACGCGGGAGGGGTTACCGTCGATCTGATCACCTCGATGATCCGCATGACCGATCCGCCAAAGGGCTACGCGCTCTCCGTGGAGGTCGTGACCACGGGAATTCAGGCAATGCCGACCGATGCGGTCGAGCAGGCTTGGGGCGTTTCGGTCAACGGTACCGCGCTCACGCCGAATTGACCCGCGTATAAAAAAGAAAAAGCGCCGCACCCTAATTGGGGTGCGGCATTTTTTTGTTTGCTTTAATTTTTGTTCAGCGCGCGGAGAATGGCAACGAGTGCGTAGGAGGCAAAGCCGTGGTCGCGGCTGCCGTGCGGCTGACGGTACTCCCAGAGCGTTCCCGTGATCTGCTCCATCTCGCCAAAGAAGGTGCGGACGTCGTTGAGGACAAGATCGTACTCCTTGATGTGCAGAAGTGCCTCAAGGCGGAGGTAAACACCGATGAAGGCGTTGATCGGCTCCATATCCTCGGGCATTTCGGTGCTGTCGGCATAGCAAAGCTTGGTGAGAAGATGACGGAGCGATGCGTACGTCGGATCGTTGATGTCGAAGCCGCCGAAGAGGATCGCGTAATACTGTGCGATCTCGGAGCAATCCGAGGTCTGCAGGGCGAGCTTACCCTCGTCGTCGCGGATGGAATGATCGTAGAAGCGCGTGCCGTCAAAGGATTGCTCAATTGCCGTTGCGCGTACCTCGTTTGCACGTTTGAGGTAGGATTCATCTCCGAAGATGCGGTAGAAGCACTCCAAGGACTGCGCGTAGAGGAAGTTGGTGGGGTAGTTGACCGAATCGCCCCACTGATTTGCGCGGCTCCATTCGATGAAGTTCCAGGAGGGAAGATATTCGAGGAGTCCGTGCTCGTTTTCGTAGCGCTTGTAGAATGCGAACAGTGCCTCCAGGGAGGGGCGGAACAGCTCGGCATCCGCACGGTGACCGCGGTTGTTGATGTAATCCTCAACCTCCAGCACGTACCACATCGTCCACTGCGGAATGAATTTCTTTTTGATCTGATGGTCGGCGGGGAACACCATTGGCAATGCGCCCAGAGGGAATTCGCCCTCGTTGCGGTAGAGGCGGAAGTTTTCCAGGAATGCGTCCTCAACCTGCGTATTTCCAAAGAGCGCATACTCGGTCTTTCCCGTAAAGTAGGAGTCGCAGAGCCAGCCTGCGCGCTCACGGGAGGGGCAATCCATATAGATGTCGACCGCGTTGTGCGTGAAGGTGCGTGCCGCGCCGCGGAAGACCGCACGCAAGGTGGGATCCTCGGGCTCCTTAGGGACAATGCCGCTCGGATCATGGATAAAGGTCTTGACCCCGAAGGTGTGGAGCGTGATCTTGCCCTTGACCGCGCCGATAAAGAAGAATCGACCGACGTACGGCTCAAACGACATCCAATCCAGCGTTTTGCCCTTGCCGATGAGCAGGGTGTGCGCGTTGTAGACGTTCATATCGGTGTATCGGAACAGATCGGGCTCGGAATCCTCGGAAAATCCGATGGCAAGCTCGGTGTCCTCCTCTGCGGTTACGGAGAGCTTGAGGAAGCCCGTTTCAATGTGTCCGAAATCGAAGATGGCATAGCCGTTTTCGTCGAGCTTGACGGGCAGGACGCTCTCGCCTGCGGTCTTGAGCTGCTTTCTGCTCTGGATCCATTCGAAGGGACGGTAGGTGATCTCCTCCTCCTCAAAGATATACCAATAGGGGGAGAAGATTCCCTTGGAATAGGGGATCGTGCGTACGGGGAGCGAGGCATCGTACTCGGACGTACCGACCGATGCGGCGCGATCCAGCATACGGTCCTCGTAGTAGGGGTAGGGCGCACGGCGCTCGATGGGCGTGGGAGCATTGGCAATGACCTCCAGCTCGGCGCGGCATTCGGGGTCGCAGTGTGTGGAGGCGTTGAGATAATCCCATACCTCGTGGAAGTGACGCTGAACCGAATAGCGCTTGACCTTCTGCACGCGCGTTTTGGGGAGATATGCCTCAAAATCACGTCCCGTTGCCAGAAGCACCTCGTTGCCGCGGCGCAGCTCCGCCTGTACGAAGGAGGGCTGGTGGACGGTGGAGAGGGAGCGGCAGTAATAACCGCTGACCTCGATGAGGATCTCGTTCTTGCCTTCCTTGGCGTAGGCATCAAGAGAAAGCTCGTCGACGCGCGCGTAGCCCTTTGCGGTGCGCGCGGGGCCGAAGGAGACGAATTTTCCGTTTACCCAAACACGGTAGAAATAAAATGCGGCGATGGCGAGCGTGGTGCCGCGCAGATCGTCCGCCTCTGCGCGAAGCGCGACGAATACGTTCTTTTCACAGCTTTTTCCCTTTGGGAAAACCGGCTTTGCTTGCAGAAACATCATTTTGCTTCCTTTCTTACGTTGTGTCCTTATTATAGCATAACGTTAAAAAAAAGACAAGCCCCTCCGGAATTGTTTTTCCTACTTTTTGCGTGTATCTCTTGCAAAAAATGCTTGGATGTGCTAAAATAGACGGAGAAAACAGGGAAGAGAGAAAAACTATGCAAAGCTTTCAGATCGCGTTGATCAACGTATTGATCACGCTCTTTTATATGGTACCGGGATACATCGTTTGCAAGATGAAAAAGGCAAAGCCCGAGCATCTTTCCACGCTGTCTGCCGTTCTTGTTTACATCGGAAATCCGTTTTTGTGCGTTTCCGCGTTTATGTCGCTCGATTTTTCGGTGATGCAGACCTTGAATATGCTTTGGTTCTTCCTTGCCACCCTTGCGCTGCAAATGCTTTTTATGCTCTTGCTCTACGCTGTTTTGCGCCGTCGCGAGCAGGAGAGCCGATATCGCGTGCTTACCATTGGCTCGGTGGTTGGAAACGTCGGATTTTTCGGAATTCCGATCCTGCGTGCGCTGTTTCCCGAAAATCCGGAGCTTGCGTGCTATTCCACGGTCTTTACGCTTTCGATGAACATTCTGATCTTCACGGTCGGTGTGTTCTGCCTCACGGGTGACAAAAAATATATGTCGCTCAGATCGGCAATTTTCAATCCCACGGTGTTCAGCTTTCTCATCGCCTTTCCCGTCTATCTCTTTGGGCTGAAGGCGTATTTTCCCGATGCGCTTTCCAACGCGATCCACACGGTTGGCGCAATGACCGCTCCGCTTTGTATGTTCATTCTCGGAATCCGCTTGGCATCGGCGCCTCTCAAGCGCATTTTCTCGCGCCCGATCGTATACGCGACGGCGGCGCTCAAGCTGCTCGCGTTTCCGCTCTTCTGCTACGCGCTGGTGTATTTTCTGCCCGTTTCGGAGGTCTTCAAGGCAGGAATTCTGGTGCTTTCGGGGATGCCGTGCGCGTCGGTCCTGCTTTCGATGGCGGAGATCCACAGGAGCGAGACGGAGATGGCGGCAAATTGCCAGCTTGTCAGCACGCTGCTCTGCTTTCTGACCATCCCCGTGTTGACCTTACTTCTTTGAGGAAGAATTGAAAGGATACCCCTATGAAAATCGATTTTCACACCCATTGCTTTCCCGATTCGCTTGCTCCGCGCGCGATGGAATCCCTGACCAAAACCTTTTCTACCGCGGAAAATCTCGGTGCGCACACAGACGGAACCGCACGCGGTGCGCGTGAGCTTCTTGCGGGAGCGGGGATCGACCGTGCCGTGGTTTGCAACATTGCCACAAACGCGCATCAGGAGAGTCGTGTCAACGAATTTGCCATCTCGCTTGCCAAGGACGATTTCTTTATCCCGCTCGGCTCTCTGCATCCCGACAGTGAAAACAAGGAGGCGGAATTGGATCGCCTGCAGGCGGCAGGGATCAAGGGCATCAAGCTCCATCCCGATTACGTGCATATCCTGCTTTCGGACAAGCGCTTTGATGAGATCTTTTCGCTCGTGGAGGCGCGCGGAATGCTCTGCGTGCTGCATACGGGGTGGGATCCCATCTCTCCCAACCTGATCCACGCCACGCCCGAGATGATCCGCGACGTGATCGACCGTCATCCCTCTCTCCGTCTGGTCGCCGCGCATATGGGCGGCTACGCGCAGGCGAAGGGCGTGATCGAGCATTTGCTTGGAAGGAATATCTATCTTGACACCTCGCTTTGCCACCTGCGTGTGGACGAGCGCGAGGAGCTGATCCGAATTCTGCGCGAGCACGGAGAGGATCGTTTGCTGTTCGCAACCGACACGCCGTGGGGAGATCCGACGAAGGAAATGGAGTTTCTGGAATCGGCAGGACTTTCGCCCGAGCGATTGGAGCGGATCTATTACAAGAACGCCGTCGAGCTTCTTGGAATATAAAAATAAGCCCATCAAATCCGTGGATTTGGTGGGCTTAATCTGATGATAAGCCTCATAAAAAACAGGTTGTCGAACTGTATAAGCCTGTTAGCCGCTTTTCTTTTGGAGCCAAAGGCGCAAAAGAAAGAGCTAGAGGCTCGCAAGCTCGCCGCAAATCGCTTTGCGAGTTTGCCAAAAGAAAACGCCGAAAAGGACTTTCGCCGTCTGCGGACGGCGACCAACGCACACGCGTTGGATCAGTGCCGCCTTTTGAAAAAGGCGGGCGAAAACTTTTGTCAAATTGACGGTGCTAATACCATTGTCAATAATCTAAAGCACATCAAATCCGTGGATTTGATGGGCTTTTTCTTATTTGAGAACCTCAATGCGGTGGATTCCGTAGTGCAACAGGAGCGCGACGGATTCCTCGGTGATGCGCTCGCCACTCATCACGATCGGAACTGCGGGAGGACAGGCAACCGTGGGGGCGGGACAGATGCGCCCGATCGCCTGCTCTGCGTCAACCGATTCGTGTGGGGAGAGCATTGCCTCCCGTACCGTGCAAGCGCGCTCGGGGCGAACGGGAGAGGGGTGACGGTAGACGATCGGTCGGCGAAGCGGGATCGAATCAAGCGTCCTCTCCAGCCGTACCCAATCCTGCTCTCGCGTATCGGGCGTGAACATCAGAACGACGAGCTCCTCGTCCGCGTATTCGACCTCGATCCGTTG
>JAZQWH010000228.1:0-1993 GCA_045632205.1 Eubacteriales bacterium | reverse complement strand
GCTTCCCATACAGGAGGCGTTGCGCGGACGGGATGAATATGCCGAGCTTCTCGCGCTTTCGCTTCGTTATGCAAGCGGTGCAACGGTGGGGCAGGATGCAAACGGAACGTCGGTTCCGTTGGGCGGAAACGCGACCGACCGCGCGCTTCTTTCTTGCGTGATCCGTCAACCGAAGCCCGTGGGAGTGGAGGCTCTTTGCCGTCTTCCGTTTGATAGCACGCGTAAGTTTGCGGCGGTTACGTTGCGCGGAAAAAGGCGGATGACGGTCGTTGTGGGTGCACCCGAACGGATCCTCTCTCAGACGCGGAAGGGGATGAGACGGGACGGTCGGATCCTGCCCTTGTTACGCTCGCGGCTTGATCGGAAAATGACGAAGCTGACCGAGCGCGGTGACCGTGTGGTTGCAGTGGCATTGGCGGATGAGAGCGTACGGGCTGACCGATTGGCGTCGGGGTTGCCCTCGGGGCTTGTTCTGCTCGGTGCGATCTGTCTTTCCGATCCGCTCCGAGCGGAGGCGCCTGCTTCGGTGCGTGCGCTTCGGGATGCGGGGATCGGAGTTGTAATGGTTACGGGAGACAGCCGTGCGACTGCGACGTCGATCGCGACAGGATGCGGGATCCTCGGTTGCGGGAGAGATCTTGTTTTGACGAGTGAGGAATTGGCTCGTCTGCCCGATGCGAGACTTGGAGAGCTGTTGCCCCGACTTGGTGTGGTGGCGCGCGCGCTTCCCACCGACAAGAGCAGGCTTGTGCGCGTGGCGCAGGAGGCGGGGCTTGTTGTGGGAATGACGGGAGATGGGATCAACGATGCGCCTGCTCTGCGGCGTGCTGACATTGGCTTTGCGATGGGGGCGGGAACGCAGGTTGCAAAGGATGCGGGGGATATTGTGATCCTTGACAACAATCTTGCTTCTATCGTTCGGGCGGTGCTTTACGGACGCAATATTTTTAAAAGCATCCGAAAATTTATCACGCTGCAGCTGATGATGAATTTCTATGCCGTTGGCGTGACGATGATCGCGCCCTTCTTTGGGATCGACTCGCCTGTGACGGTGGTGCAAATGCTTTGGATCAATCTGATTATGGATACGCTCGGAGGGCTCGCGTTTGCGGGAGAGCCTGCTTTGCCGGAATGTATGCGGGAGGCGCCCAAGCGGAGGGATGAACCGATTCTGAATCGCTATATGATCAATCAGATCGCGTTTTGCGGGAGCTTTACGGTTTTGCTGTGTCTTGCGTTTCTCAAGCTTCCCCTCTTTACGGCAACGTTTCGTCCTGCGGAGGATCGCATATACCTTCTGACGGCATTCTTTGCGCTGTTTATCTTTTCGTCTGTTTTTCATTGCTTCAATGCGCGTACAGACCGACTCAATCCGATCGCGGGGCTGCGAAAAAATCCCGTGTTTCTCATCATTATGTGTGCGATCCTGATCATTCAGATCGGGTTCATCTATCTTGGCGGCAGCCTGCTCCGTACCGCACCGCTTACGGTGCGCGAGCTGACCGTGACGATGCTGCTCTCCCTTTCGGTCTATCCCGTGGAGCTGATCCGAAAGGTGCTTTGGCGCTTGCGAGGAAGGAAGGGTGGATATTAAAAAGCGAAATAAATCCCTTGCGGTGTGTGCGAAATTCGCTTTCAGCGAGTGAAATGCCTGCGGGCGTGAGGAAATTTACAGCGCTTGCAAAGAAAAGAGGACAGAGAGTGTTAAAAAACATTCTCTGTCCTTTTTCTGTCGGTAGGCAACGTATTCTATTTGATTTTGAAAAATGGCCTTCGGAGTACGAAGCCTTTGGGGGGATTGCTTTTTCTATCCCGTCGTTGTGCTTTCACTCGCGGTGGAGGCGACGGCGGAGGTGCGTGTCTGGGCGTAATTTCTCTGCATCATCGCGCGTGCCTCGGCATCCTGCTTGGCGTTCCCTAAACCGAAGCTGATGGCGATGGCGGTATTGACCGTATCCATGATCCGATCGTCGAGGTGTCCCATTTTTTCCTT
>JAZQWH010000227.1:0-27104 GCA_045632205.1 Eubacteriales bacterium | reverse complement strand
TTATTCGCTTTTGAGTAGCTTGAGCGCTTCAAAGATGCCGCGGATGGGGATCAGCTCAATGCCCTCGCATTCCAGCTTGCGCTTTTCGAGATTGCGGTAGGGGACGATCGCCTTGGTAAAGCCGAGACGCGCCGCCTCCTTGATGCGCTGCTCCAGGTTGGAGACCGCGCGGACCTCGCCCGCAAGCCCCAATTCGCCAACGGCGATGAGATCGTCGGGCACGATGCGGTCGGTGACCGAGGAGATGAGAGAGAGCGCGACGGAGACGTCGGATGCAGGCTCGTCCACACGCAGACCGCCAATGACGTTGAGATAGACGTCGTTCTGATAGAATTTCAGTCCCAAGCGCTTTTCAAGCACGGCAATTATGAGGCACATACGGTTGTAGTCGATGCCGTTTGTGGTGCGACGGGGAGCGGGAAAGGCGGTGGGGGTAACGAGCGCCTGGATCTCCGCAATGAGCGGACGCGTGCCCTCCATCGTGCAGACCGCACAGTTGCCCGAAATGCCGCGCGGTCTGCCCGCAAGCAGCATTTCCGAGGGGTTGGTGACCTCCAGAAGTCCCTTGTCGCTCATCTCGAATACGCCAATCTCGTTGGTCGAGCCGTAGCGGTTCTTGATGGCACGGATGATGCGGTAGGATTGGTGACGCTCGCCCTCAAAGTAGAGCACCGCGTCCACCATATGCTCCAGCACCTTCGGCCCCGCAATGCTTCCTTCCTTGTTGACGTGCCCGACCATAATGACCGAAATGCCGTCCGCCTTTGCTTTGTTGATAAAGGCGAGCGCGGTCTCCTTGACCTGCGTCACGCTTCCGGGGGTGGAATTGACGGTGGAGGAATAGGTGGTCTGGATCGAATCGACGATGAGCATATCGGGCTTGATCTTGTCGATCTCGCCGAGGATGTTTTCCATATTGGTCTCGGTCAGAATGAAGAGACTGTTGCCCTGCACACCAAGCCGCTTGGCGCGGAGCTTGAGCTGTCCCCCCGATTCCTCGCCCGAGACGTAAAGCACGCGGTGATTGGTGCCAAGCACGTCGCAGATCTGCATCAGCAGAGTGGATTTACCGATTCCCGGCTCACCCGAGAGCAGGACCACCGAGCCGTGCACAAGTCCGCCTCCCAGCACGCGGTCCAATTCTCCAAGTCCCGTGTTCTGGCGCATATAATCGGGGATCTCCAGATCCGCAAAGCCGATGGCGCGGTTTTCGGCGAAGGCGATCATTCCCGCACGCTTTTGTACGGGGGAGGGGGGCGCGATCTGCTCGACGTCCTCCACAAGGCTGTTCCACGCACCGCAGGAGGGACATTTTCCCATCCATTTGGGTGTTTTGTATTCGCAAGAGGAACAAATATAGAAGGTTTTGAGTCCTTTCATACGGGCACTCTCCTAACTTTTTATCGTATCGTGATCCTATTATAACGCAAAAGCATATGAAAATCAAGGGAATTTTTGAAATCCCGTCGCGTAACTTCACAAATCTTTTTGCAAAATGCACACAAAAGTCACTCTGAATTTGTATAAATAAATGGAATCTTACAAAATTGATAAAAATTCGTCAAAAGGCTTGCATATTTCGGAAAAATGATGTAAAATATAAAATGTATGGAAAGGTTTGTCCTTTCCGGACAAGCAGTTATCAAAAAATTTTGGACAAACGGAGGATTTTTTCCAATGGCAAACGTAAAAGTTGCGATTAACGGTTTTGGACGCATCGGCCGTCTGGCATTCCGTCAGATGTTCGGCGCAGAGGGTTATGAGGTTGTTGCAATCAACGACCTGACCAAGCCCTCCATGCTCGCTCACCTGCTCAAGTACGACACCGCACAGGGCAGATACAACCACGAGGTTTCCGCTGACGACGAGGCAGGCACCCTGACCGTTGACGGCAAGACCATGAAGATCTACGCAGAGAAGGACGCTGCAAACCTTCCTTGGAAGGCTCTCGACGTTGACGTTGTTCTCGAGTGCACCGGCTTCTACACCTCTAAGGAGAAGTCCATGGCACACGTAACCGCAGGCGCGAAGAAGGTTGTTATCTCCGCTCCCGCAGGCAAGGATCTCAAGACCATCGTTTACTCTGTAAACGAGAAGACCCTTACCAAGGATGACCAGATCATCTCTGCTGCATCCTGCACCACCAACTGCCTCGCTCCTATGGCAAAGGCACTCAACGACTACGCAGCTATCCAGTCCGGTATCATGACCACCGTTCATGCATACACCGGTGACCAGATGGTTCTCGACGGCCCCCACAGAAAGGGTGACTTCCGCCGTGCACGCGCAGCTGCTGCAAACATCGTTCCCAACTCCACCGGTGCTGCAAAGGCAATCGGTCTCGTAATTCCCGAGCTCAACGGCAAGCTCATCGGCTCTGCTCAGCGTGTTCCCGTTCCCACGGGTTCCACCACTCTGCTCGTAGCTGTTGTTAAGGGCAAGGACATCACTGCAGACGGCATCAACGCTGCAATGAAGGCTGCTTCTTCCGCATCCTTCGGTTACAACGAAGAGGAGATCGTTTCCTCCGATATCGTTGGAATCACCTACGGCTCTCTGTTCGATGCAACTCAGACCATGGTTGCAAAGATCGACGACGATACCTACCAGGTACAGGTTGTTTCTTGGTACGACAACGAGAACTCCTACACCAGCCAGATGGTTCGTACGATCAAGTACTTCGCAGAGCTCTAATTCAAAAAGCAATCTCAAAGAGCCGTCGCGATCTCGCGACGGCTCGTTTTATAAGGAGAAGTTATGGCAGAATATAAAATCGTTGCAACCGATCTGGACGGAACGCTGCTCAATTCCCACGGACGCGTCAGCGAGGAAAATTGGGAGGCGATTGCACAGATGACCGCGCGCGGCGTGCAATTTGTGCCTTGCACGGGCAGAACGCTGCACGAGATGGATTCCACGATTCGGGATAATCCTTGTGTGCGCTATATCATTCATTCGGACGGCGCGGTGATTTACGATAAAAAGACCGACCGACGCATCACGATGTGTATGCCGCAAGCGCTGACGAGCCGCCTGTTTGACGTGCTGGACGAATATTCCACGCTGATGGCAGTGCGATACGCGCGCAACGTGTATATGAATGCCGAGCAGATGAACGAGGAGACGATGGATGCCTTTGGAATCGATCCGTACTCCCGAACAGAGGTGATGCCACGCTCGACCAAGGTGAGGGATTTTGCACGGCTTTGCCGATCGATGGAGGAGATCGAAATGATCGGCGTGTTCTTCCACACCGTGCAGGAGAGGGATGCGTGTATCGCGCGGCTGGAGGCGATGGACGAATTCCTTATTGCAAGATGGGTGGGACTGAACTACTGTGAGATCTTTTCCAAGCGCGCAGGGAAGGGAAATGCACTTTTGCGCCTGGCGGACGAGATCGGATGCACCTACGCGGAGACCATTGGCGTGGGAGACAGCACCAATGATTGGACGCTGATCCAAAGCGCAGGACTCGGACTTGCAATGAAAAATGCGTTTGAATCGCTCAAGAGCGAGGCGGATGAGGTGATCTGCCATTGCGACGAGCACGCGATGCAGTATATTCTGAATCATTATCTGTAAGAGCTTTGCGAGAGGAAAAAATCCTCTCGCAAAAATATTGAAAAAAATTTTAAAAAGGGCTTGACAAATAAAAAACTTGTGGTATAATATACAAGTACGTGAAATGCGGCGTTAGCTCAGCTGGATAGAGTGTTTGGCTACGAACCAAAAGGTCGGGGGTTCGAATCCCTTACGCCGTGCCACAAAAAAAGGACACCAATCGGTGTCCTTTTTTTGTGGCACGGTGTAAGATGGCTTCTCACCCCGCCTTATACACGAATGTGTATAAGGCGGGGTTCGCATTCGCCGCGCGAAGATCTGCAAGCTCGCTTGCAAGGCGCAGCGCGTGCGAATCTTCGCCGCAGGCGAATATCCCGTGGAGAAACACACATATTTGCTTCCTTCATTTTGCCTGCAAAATGGGAGAGCACGCGGAGGAAGGACAAAGGGAAACGGTCAGTACATCGCGCGTGCTTGGGTTCAGAATCCCCGACACCGTGCCACAAAAAAAGGACACCAATAGATGTGTCCTCTAAAGGACAGTTTTACCTACCGCCAGAAAAAACAGAAACCGCAGATTGATTTTCTGCGGTTTTTATGCTATAATAGGAGTATGGAAATTGTTTGATATTCATTTTTAGCTTGCGATAAAGGAGATTGTTATGAGAGCACCATTTCAAATACTTGCAATCCCATATAAGTATCAAAATGGAATCCCTATGTACTGTGTCTTACACCGTTCAGATTATGACCAATGGCAATTTATTGCCGGGGGTGGTGAAGATAAAGAAACGCCCAAAGATGCGGCAAAAAGAGAAATAATTGAAGAAGGCGGTATAACTGCAAACAATATTATTTCGTTAAAGTCGATGTGCTATATTCCTGTTGAAATATTCCCTCGCAGACACCTTTATGGTTGGTCTGATGATATGTATGTCATTCCCGAATATTCATTCGGCTTTGAATGTAACGCCGAGCTTGTTTTATCACATGAACATACAGAACTTGTTTGGCTCCCATACAAAGAAGCAAGAGAAAGATTGCAATGGGATTCCAACAAGACTGCTTTATATGAATTGAATTGCATATTATCAAAACAACACGATAAATAATCGGTTTAGGCTAAGCCTCCCTTGTGTAAAGGGAGGTGGCACGCGAAGCGTGACGGAGGGATTGTAATGCAGAGAAAGCATAATAAAGATATTGTTCCAACTGCCAAAATGTTGCGAAAGAATATGACAAAAGAAGAAAAACATCTTTGGTATGATTTTCTGCGTACCTATCCCGTTCGCTTTTCTCGTCAAAAGGTTCTCGGTAAGTATATCGCAGATTTTTACTGTGCAGAGGCAAAGCTCGTCATAGAGCTTGACGGTTCTGGGCATTATACCGAGGAAGGAAAGCAATACGATGAAGAAAGAACTGCTTTTCTTGAAGAATATGGATTGACAGTTATCAGAATACCTAATACGGAAATACATAAGAATTTTCGGGGTGTTTGCGAATATATTGATCACCTCGTGGAACAATCCCTCAGTCAGCTTCGCTGACAGCTCCCTTTACACAAGGGAGCCTTTTTTTGTTCATCTATGCCTCGTCAATTTTCTTGACAAGCACTGCATTTGTAGACACAAACGCAAAATACGGCATACCTCTTTCGAGATATACCGTATTTTTGAAAACTGTCCTTTAGAGTGGCGCTCTAATCGGTGTCCTTTTTGTGGCACGGCGTAAGATGGCTTCTCAGCTACTGATAACTCCGCCAACACGCTTGGATCGATTTCTACATTCTTTTTGAGGTATGAAACTTTATACAGATCCCAAAGCTCTTCTAATATCATCTTCATTTTTACCTCTTTTTTACTCAATATATATTCATTATAACACCGTACGGTGCTATTTGTCAACGCCGTGCGGTGTTTTTAATATAATATTTTTGTAAGAGTAAAAATATTATATGGGTGATGAAGATGTATCAAAGAGTGAGAGATTTGCGTGAGGATCACGACAAGACACAAAAGGAAATTGCACAGATGTTGAATATGCAGCTCACGGTTTATCAGAGATATGAGCGCGGTGAACGGGATTTGCCGCTGTGGGCAGCAATCAAGCTTGCGGATTATTACGGTGTAACCCTCGATTACCTTGTTGGAAGAGCTTGAAAGAAATTCCGCCTCCGACCGAAAAAAGCCCCCGAACTGTACGAACGGTACAATTCGGGGGTGCTTTTTTTATTCCTGATTTGCGATCAGATCTCTCTGAGCAGCTCGATTCGGTCTGCTCCGAAGGGAACGCTGTTGTATTCGGGTGTATAGTCGGGAGCCATACCGCCGTTCCAGGTGCCGCGCATCGTGAAGCGGAGGGGATTGACGTGAATCGGCTCGGGGTTGAGCGCATAGTGGTGCGGACCGTAGAGATTCCGCAGGCTCGCGTTGAGCTTGAGGGTTACCTTGTTCGCTCCAACGCAGAGCAGATCGGTCACGTCGCGCTTGAAGTCGGTAGAGAGGTAGACGGTCCTGCCGTTGATCTCGATCTCACCCGCGATGAAGCGACCTGCGATGGAGAGGATGCGGCGTCCCTTGCCGTCATAATCGAATTCTCCGTCGAGCGTGAGCGTGCCCATAAAGAAGGGATAGCCGTTCTTGTAGAGCTCGGAGGTGATTGCGGGAAGCGTCTGATGGGGAGCGAGCACGTGGTCTGCAGAGACGGTGAAGTCGCCCTTGATAAAGGCGTTTTCAATGTGCGTATCGTAGTAGAGGCAGTTGCGCAGGCTCTCGGTCGCGAGCGGATCGAAGAGCGCGAAATGCACGCCCTCGTGCTGGAAGTAGTCGAGCGAATAGATCAATTCGTTCTCACCCTCGACCAGCGCGTCGGTGAGGTCTGCCTCGACGTAGTAGATGTCAAAGTCGCTCTGCTTGGTCGTCAAGGGCTTGCCGTTGAGCGTGATCGACTTGAATGCCGCCTGCTCAAGCATCAGCGTCATAGGCATAACCGCCTCGGTTTGGAAGGTCTGACGCACGTACAGCGGGCCCTTGTAGTCTGCGCGGAGGAGATCCTCAAAAATTCTCTGAATGGGCAGACGCTCCTCGAATTTTGTACCGTCGTAGGAGATCTGCGCGTAATCCATCACGAGATAGTTCTCGGTGATGCCGCTGACGGCAAAGTGACTCGTGACGTCCTCCGTGACGAACTCGGTCTTGTGGGGCTTTGCGGTCTCGTCGCGGATGAGGATGAGGCTCTCGCACGCGCCGAGCGTCATTTCGTTGTCAATATCGGTGAGCGCGAAGGTCTCAAGGTCGAGCGCCTTGTAGGAATCCGCTACCCCCTTGGTGCAAAAGCTTCCGCTCTCGGTGCGGGAATAGTTCTTGATGAAGAGGAAATCACCGAGGTCGCCGGCTCTCGCGGTGATGCCCACCTTTCCGTCCTCGCAGGAGAACTTGACGGTGGTGTCGGCGAGAAGGTCCTCGTAGGTGATGTTGGATTTGAGATCGATCTCGGTCTTGACTCCGTCCACGTACGTGGGCTTGCCGAGCATCAGGAGCTTACCCGTATATCGCTTGAGCAGCTCAAGCGTGTTCGAGGAGAGATTCTTCATATCGGGAACAAGCACGGTCTTGTAATCGCACTGACCGACGGTAAAGACGTCGCCCGATACCTTTCCGTGATGCTCCAGGATGTATTCATCCGCGAAGTGATAGAGAATACCCTTGCGGCGGAAATCCGCGAGCAGCTCCTTGAAATGCTCCTCAAGCTTATTTCGCTCGGTCTTGTCTCCGAAACGGGTGTAGTCGAGATACATAGAGCGGAGCGGATGAACGATGAGAACGTCATATTTCTCCTTGGTGTTCGCCATAATAAAGCCGAGCTTGGTGAAGTAATCGTTGAAGTCCTTGAACTGACGGAACCAGTTGCCCTGAGGAGAGAATACGGGGGGATGGTCGGTCTTGCCCTGCGCCGCGAGCGAGAAGGGATAGAGGTGCTGGCAGAGGAGGTTGACGCCGTGGAAGAATTGGAATTCACCAATGCTTTTCAGCTCCTTGGGGGTGACGTCGTGTCCGCAGCAGGCGAAGGTCTCGGTGAGGATCTGCTTGATGCCGAGCTGACTTGCAACACTGCCGACCTGCTTGGGCATCAGCTCGGTTCCGCACTCGCGTCCCAGCCAGTCGATGCCGGGGATCTGCTCGTAGGCATAGGTGGAGGAGCAGTTTGCGCCGCCGATCATAGGGCCTGCAATGGGGGCCTCCTGAATGGAGTGACCCGTGAGCATACAGTTGTGTGCCTCGCACCAATCGTAGAGCGTTTTGTAGAAGGTCTCGGTGTAGAGACGGCTCATAACGGTGTAGTAGCGCTCGCGGAAGAGGTATCCGCTTTCCTCGGAGGTGAAGAGATGGATGAGGCTGTCGCAGACGTCCTCACCGTAAGCTCTTTGGTATTCGTCACGGATGAAGCGGCTGTACGCGGTCTTTGCGCGGTAGCACTGCGGCTCGTCGGTGAAGAAGCCCTTCAGCTCCTTGCCAAAGCTCTCGGGGAAGCGCTTGTAATATTCCTCGTGCGTCTGACGGATGAATTCCGCCATTACCTCGGGGTTGAGAATATCGGTGTTTGCGGGGCTGGTGCGGAGGTAGACGCAGTGGTATTCGTCTGCCGTGTCTCCCGCGTGGATGCGAACGTAATCGTCCTGCTCGCGGCGGAACACGCAAAATGCCTCCTCGTCAAAGGAATCCTTGACCTCGTATTCGACGAACTGTGCGCGGAAATCGACGGTTTCAAGCAGCTTTCCGCCAACGAAGCCGCTGGGCCAGCCGTTCTCATCGTAGACCCACGCGTTCATATGCAGCTCACGCGCCTTTTTGAGGCAGGCATCCACGCAGGAGAACCATTTTTCTCCCAGATATTCGGTCTTGAGACCGATGCGGGCGTGCATAATGAAGCCACCGATGCCAACGGATTTCATATCCTCGATCTGCTGTACGAGCGCAGCCTCATCCAGCTCGTTGTTCCAGCTCCAGAAGGGGATGGATTGGTAGTCGGTCAGGTCACCGCTCAGGGCGCGGATGAGCTTGTCGGTCGGTTTTTTTGTCATGTCAGGATCCTCCGAAAAAAATTGAAAAAATCGCTTGATCTGCAAGCAACGCTTCTTGCTTTTATTATAACCTCCCGACGCAAAAAAGTCAAGGGAGAAGCATTTCGATTGCGGAATATTTTTGAAAAAGTGTCAAAAAAGCGAGTAGTATAAGCATTTGACCTCGGCGCATACTAAACACAGTCGGAAAATTCGCGTTTTCCGAATAAAAAAAGGAGATAACAGATTATGATCATGGATCGAATTGCGCTGATTCTCACCGTAATCGGTGCCTTGAACTGGGGAAGCATCGGCTTGTTCCAGTTTGACATCGTTGCGTGGCTTTGCGGCGGACAGAGCTCCTTGCTCAGCCGCGTGATCTACACGGTCGTCGCCCTGGCGGGCGTTTGGTGCATCTCTCTCATTTTTCGTTCGAGAGAGAGCTACGATCGGATAGAGGATTAAATAAAAAAGCGGCGAGGGTGCCCCCTTTTTGGGAAAAGCACCCTCGCTTGGCTTGTTTGGATCAGTTTTTGGATTTGAGCGCAAGATCGAGCCAGACAACACCGAGGCTGAACGCATCGTGCAGTCCCTCCTTGCTGCCCTGCTTGATGATCTTGGAAGGATCCTTGGAATCGATGACCTGAATGAGAACGTTCTTGGGTACCTTTTTCCCGTTTACTTCCTTATAGGACATGATCTCGAGAATGAGAATGCATTTCTCGGTCATATCACCGTAGCAAATGGTGTCGCCCTCGCGCACGAGCGGCTTATCCATGTAATGCAAATAGTCTCCCGTAACCAACGGTCTGGTGTCCTGTGACATGGCTTGTTCCTCCTGAAAATATAGTTTTCGCGCAGAAATTCTTCCCGCGGGATCCGTGTATAAAAAATACTCTATATATTATACCACGAAAAGCGGTGCTTGTCAACCGTAATTTTTTTCTTACTTCAAAATTGTGGGATTTTTGCGGAGCAATGCGTGCGCGGGAGCCGCGGAGCGGAGGCAGAGCGTGTAGAGTGAGAGCATCCGACGGTGCAATCTCTCCTGCTCTGCTGCGGCTTCCTCGGAGGGAAGCTCTGCTTGGCGCGCAAGGAGCGGGATGGCGCAGGATCTTCGCTTTTCCGCCAGCAGAAGACGTCCGCGCTCGTTGGAGGCAAGGATGCGCGTGTAGGCGGGGGGGACGGTCGGTGCGTGCTTTTCTGTTCCCGTCATTGCAAAGAGGATCCCGCGGCGGATGCGCGAGAGCGGATATTTTTTTGTTGCGGCAAGCTCCAAAAGCTCCTCAAGCGTGGCGGCACGGCAGGCGGCATCGATGAGACGGTTGCCAAGCCCTCCGCCAAGCTCCGCGATCGAATCGAGAGAAGAGGACTCTGCCTGTCGGAGCGTGTGCAGGATCGCGCGCTCGGCAAAGGACAGTGCGGCAGGGAAGGTTCCGTTTTGCGCGGCACCCTTCAGCGCCTCGTGGGTTTCGGGGAGAAGATGGGGTGCGGCAAGGTCTATGCCCTCGGAGAGCAGACGGCGCAGAGCCGTTGCGGAGGGGAAGCCCTCTGCGGCAAGCGTTTCCTCAAGATAGGCGGCACCCTCACGCTTGACCGTGACGGGGCGCATCGACGAATTTTGTCGATCCAACGCGCAGAGATAGGCGATTGCGAGCGCATCGTTGGAGCCGAATTGCTCACCTTCGGGACAAGATGCCTGCAGGAGCTTGAAGAATGCCTGTGCCGTCCCCGCAGAGTCGGCGGCGGTTTGGGTGTAGCTTGCAAGAAACGCCTCGCTTTGCGCGATCTCGGCGGCGGTACGAAGGCGGGAAAGATCACCGCATTCACTGCCAAACCAAAGCTCGTCCGCACCGAAGCGCGAGAGGATGGAGATTCCTGCGGAGGCGAAGGATTCCGCACCTGCACAGGAGTAGGGGAAGGGAAGCTCCAGGACGAGATCCGCACCGCCCGCGATCAACGCCTCGGCGCGTGCGTAAGGATCTGCGATTGCCACCTCGCCGCGCTGGGTAAAGTAACCGCTCATCACGCAGACCACCGCATCGTTGTCCCGTCTCGCCTGTGTGACAAGATGGCGATGCCCCTCGTGAAAGGGATTGCACTCGCAAACAATGCCCGCACTTTTCATTCTCCGTCCTCCTTCCGTTTCATTTTTTCTTCATTCTAACATAAAAACGGCCGATTTTCAAGGACTACTTTCACAAAGTCGCGCAAAACGGCACGAAAAAGTTAATTATTTTTGCCGAAATCGTTCGGAATACGGAAAAATGAAAAAAAACTATTGACAAACATAGAAAAAATCGTTATAATAGATACTGTCGCATTTTATGTCAACCGAATTGGGGGTGGGTAACTGTGATTTTGGATATGACTCCGATGCTACGCGGAGAGACCGATCTGATCGTCATCGATTACCTGCTGACACCCCATCTTCCGGATGGCGCGGAGTTCGACGGCGATGCACACGTGGTAGGAAGGATCACCAATCAGGCGGGGCTGATGCTCCTTTGGATGGAGGTCTCGGTCACGTACCACGCGGAGTGTGCGCGCTGCTTGGAACCCGTCAGCGGAGAGTTTGCCGTTCAGCTTGAACGGACGGTCGTTGCCGCAGGAACTCTCACGGAGGAGCAATTGGAGGAGAACGTGGACGAATACGTTGTGATCGAGAACGGAAAGCTCGATCTCGACGAGCAGATCCGCGAGGAGCTTTTGCTGTCCTTCCCCATGCGTATCCTGTGTGATGAAAGCTGCCCGGGGCTTTGCCCCAAATGCGGAAAGCCGCGTCGCTTGGGCGATTGCGGTTGTCCCCAGAACGATCCGGATCCGCGGCTTGCCGTACTGAAAAAGCTGTTTGACAAAAATGAGGAAGATCAGTAATTATTTATTTTTCGTATATCGTAGATATGCGTAAGAGGAGGTGTAAGCATGGCAGTACCGAAGAAAAAAGTATCCGCGGCTCGCAGAGACAAGAGACGCTCCAACAACAGCAAGCTCACTATGCCCGGTGTGAACAAGTGTTCCAACCCCGCTTGTGACGCATTCGTAAAGAATCACTGCGTCTGCAAGGTTTGCGGATTTTACAACGGCAAAAAGGTTCTCGACGTCAAGAAGGACGCGTAAGAATCGAAGAAAAAACGCTTTGCGTGTGCAAAGCGTTTTTTCTTTTTTTATTCCTCTCCCTTGCGGTATTTGGAGGGGGAGACTCCGACCTTGCGGCGGAAAAGCCCCGAAAAATAGAATTCGTCCTCAAAGGAGAGATAGGAGGCGATGTCGCGGATGGGCATACCCGTCTCGCGCAGGAGCTGCTTGGCGAGCGCAAGCTTGCGGTCAAGCACGTAGCGATAGGGCGGAATGCCCATTTCCTTGCGGAAGAGGCGCTCCGCCTGAGAGGGCGAGCGCTCGCATACGTCGGCTAATTGCTCGATGCGGATGACGTCGGTCTCGTGGCGCGAGATGTAATCGAGCATTCGTTCAACGGGGGTGCAGGCGCTTTTTCTCGGAGCGTAAAGGGAGCGCGCCATTCGACAGAAGAGCGAGTTGAGCAGGGAGATGCATCGCTCCTCAAGATTCTCGGTGTCGGGATGCTCGGCATAATACTGAAATTTCAAGAGAAGATCGGAGGTGTCGAGCGCGGGATAGTAGTGGGTATCGGAAACGCGGTAGAGCGCGGCGAGGCGCTCAACCAGCTCCCCCGATACGTTGATCCAGATCTTTTCCCACGGATCGCGCTTGTCGCTGAAATAATCGTGCGAGACACCTGCGGGCAGAAAATACGTATCCCCCGCAACGGGAGAAAATTGCTCTCCGTCCACCCAAACGGTGCCCGTGCCGCTTACGATATATTCGATGCACGCGATGCTTGCAACGGGACGGTGGATCGAATAATTGCGGTTGGGGTAGGTGGTGCCGCACATCTGGAGATGGAGATCGGGCAGGGGAGACGCGGAAAAATCAATATGACCAAGCTGATAGATCTTTTCTTTTTGCATTTCCGTCTCCTTTTTGTGTGTTAGTTGGCGGCTCGCTCCGCGCGGTACTCCTCAAGCGTCAGACCGCGCGAATAGATCTCGACTGCGGCGTCGCGCCCCACGTAGCGGTAGTGCCACGATTCGTAGGCATAGCCCGTAACGTCGGTCTTGCTTTGCGGATAGCGCAGGATAAAGCCGAAGCGGTGCGCGTTTTGCATCAGCCACGAGCAGGCGAGCGTGCCCTCAAAGGCATTGTTCAGCTCGGTCATTCCGCGGGTGATGAAATCCACGCAAAGCCCCGTTTGATGCTCGCTGTTTCCGGGCGTGGCGGCATAGGAGCGTACCACGCGATCGGCATCGGTCGCATCCAAGCCCGTGTCGGCGCTCAGATCGTATTTGGCTTCGATATATGCTCTGCCGAGGCATTCGTAGGCATCGTCGGTAAGCTTACTCATTTCACGCTTGATATAAGCGCTGAAGAGCTCGCCCTGTCGCTCGTAGCTGCGGTAGCCGCTGGTAACCATCACGCCCGCAATGCCGTCGTGCGCCATTTCCGCGAGCATTGCATAGAGCGCGTTGGAGACGTGCCGATCAAGGTAGATCTCCTTGCCCGTCGGAACGTACGCCCCGTCCAGCCGAATCAGGTCTGCGGGGACGTAGCGGTCGGTGCCGAACTCGTTTTGCGTTTTGCTGATGATCTTGAGATAATGCGGATCATCGGTCTTAAGATAGGGAAGCAGCTCGTTTGCGCGTGCAGACTGATAGGAAAAGTCGGGGGATTCGTTCACGCTTGGGTCCTCCGTGCCGTTGGCGGTGCTTTGGGTGTCGGTGGGATTCAGATAGGGATTCTGACTCATACAGCTCTGCAAAAGCAGACATGGAAGGATCAGAAATAAGATCCACGTTCGTTTCATGCGCGTTTTGTTTTTCTCTCCACAATAATAAAATAAGGGGAATTGGGGGAATTGAGGATGTTGACGCGGGTGGCACAGACCTTGAAGCGGCTCAGCCCGGAGAGATACTCACAGATCATTTTGCCCTCTGCGTCGCCCTCCTCGTGCCCGGGATAGATGGCGATGTTGATAATACCGTCCTCGTCGAGCAGATCGATTGCCGCCTCGATTGCGGGCAGCGTGGTCTCGCGCAGGGTGGTGATGGATTTGTCACCGCCCGGCAACCATCCGAGGTTGAACATTCCCGCGCGGATCGGCTCCTTGACATAGTTTTTCACGTTGTGGTGCGAATCATGTATCAGGGTGTAATTTTTGGGGCATCCGACCTCCTCAAGATGCTTTGCGGTGGATTCAACCGCTTGTTTCTGAATGTCGAATGCGTAGACACGTCCGTTTTCACCGACGGTCTTGGAGAGGAACTCGGTATCGTAGCCGTTTCCCATCGTAAAGTCGACGGCAACGTTGCCCTCGCCCAGGTGTGTGAGAATGAAATACTTGTGAAGCTTGAGAAGATCGATCATAGCCTTGTCCTTTTCTTATTTGTTGTGAATGTCGGAGCGGAGGAATTTGAAGGCGCGCTCAACGGCGTCCTTGGAGTTGTACCACGGCTCCTTGTCGTAGCGGTAATCGAATTTTTTGCAGAACCAGCTGACGTCCTTTTCAATGGTCTCCATATATTTTTCCACCACGGCGGCGCACTGCGAGGAGAAGGCACCGATGCCGCGCTTGCCCAGTCGCTTCTGTCCCGCCTGCAGGAGCATACGGTAGTGGGGGAGGCAGAAATAGGGCTGGCTCTTGAGCTTGATGACAAATCGGGGATCGCGCTCCCAGAGGTAGACCGCGGTATCGATCATATTGTCAAAGTTGTGCTGAATGCGTCCGCAGACGTAGCAGGATGCCTCCAATTCGCCGATGCGCTTGATGGGCTTGTTGCCCATTCCGCCGCCGAGTCCGCCGTCCTTGATCTCTTTTTTCAGCTCAGCAAGGTGGCTCTCCAGCGTGAGTGCCATACCGAGTCGATTTTTGCGCGTGAACATCAGATCATAGTGCGTGCGGCAAAAGCCTGTTTTGTTGGTCTTGATGCGCACGGCAGGCTCCATCATAGAAGCGCCGAGGATGAGGTCAAGCTCGTCCTCCTCCAGCTTGCGGTAGAGCGCGCAGAAGGGACAGCCGCAGGCAGGGTTGGCGGCACTTTTCTCAAACGCCTCGTTGACGGGGATGGTAAAATTCATATCCATATTGCAAAAACCTCACGCTTTGAATTGATTTTTCCTTTGAAAGGGTGTATAATGCTCTTATATCTATCAAGAGTACACTATATTATAGCATAGCAACGTATGCCTTTCAAGACGTTTTTTGCATTTTTTGAAAAAGGAGACAGACCGTGAAACTCAAGTATTGCTTTTTTGATCTGGACGGAACGCTGATCGATTCCTCCGAGGGAATTATCCATTCGGTCA
The DNA here is from genome assembly GCA_045632205.1 of Eubacteriales bacterium. Taxonomy (GTDB): domain Bacteria; phylum Bacillota; class Clostridia; order Oscillospirales; family CAG-272; genus UMGS1865. The sequence goes on along the minus strand of JAZQWH010000227.1, from coordinate 12,103 downwards.
CGTACGCGCTCGAAAAAATGGGACTTCCACCGCTGGAGGCAGGGGAGGGCTATCGCTTCATCGGCCCACCTCTCGTGCAGGCATTCTGTGAGCGTCGTGCGCTTTCCCGCGAGGAGGGCTTGCGTGCGGTGGCGTATTACCGCGAGAACTACCGCGCGGGAGGGATCCTTGAATGCTCCGTTTACGAGGGCGTTGTCGAATTGCTGGAGGCACTGCGCGCGCGCGGCATCGTTTGCGTGCTTGCAACCTGTAAGCCGCACGAGTTTGCAAGCAGGATCCTCCGATATCACCGCTTGGATTCCTATTTTTCCTTTGTTTCGGGCCCTGAGCTGGACGGAACGAGGAACGAGAAGGACGAGGTCATCGAATATGCCGTCGAGCAGCTCGGAATTGCGGAAAAGGATGCGATCGTGATGGTCGGTGACCGCGCGGGGGACGTGCTGGGAGCCGAGCGGAACGGTGTGCGCACGGTCGGCGTTCTTTGGGGCTTCGGCTCTCGTGAGGAGCTGGAGGCGGCGGGCGCTTGGCAGGTTGTCAACAAGCCCGAAGAGATCGCTGATTTTTTTGAGGAAATATCTTAAAAACGCTTGACGGAGCGAGGAAAATCGCTTATAATAGGCTTGTCCGATCAGAATTCATCAGGATATAAGGAGAAATGACAATGTATTATGTTGGAATTGACCTGGGCGGAACGAATATTGCCGCGGGTATTGTGAACGAAAAATTTGAGATCCTTCATAAGGATAGCACTCCCACGCTCGTACAGCGTCCCAACGAGGAGATCGTTGCGGATATGGGCGCGCTGGTCAAGAAGATCATTGCGGATGCAGGCTTGACCGAAAAGGATATTGAGGCGGTCGGCGTTGTCTCTCCCGGTGTGGTGGATGACAAAACGGGCTACGTTCTGAACGCAGACAATATGGGCTTTAAGAATTTCCCACTCGTTCCCCTGCTCAAGACACATCTTTCGATCGATAAGATCTACATCGAAAACGATGCGAACGCTGCGGCACTCGGTGAGGCGGTCGCAGGCGCGGCAAAGGGCGCACGCTCCTCGGTTATGATCACGCTCGGCACGGGTGTCGGCGGCGGTATCGTCGACGGCGGCAAGCTCTACAAGGGCTTCAACTCCGCGGCAGGCGAATTGGGTCACATTGTTATCGAGGTGGACGGCCGTCCCTGCTCCTGCGGCAGACGCGGATGCTGGGAGGCATATTCCTCCGCAACGGGTCTGATCAATATGACTAAGGAAAAGCTTGAGGAATGCAAGGCAAGCGGACGCGCGACCAAGATGACGGATATTGCCGCAGAGCGCGGTAAGGTCACGGGACGCACGGCGTTTGACGCGATGCGTATGGGTGATGAGGCGGCACGCGAGGTCGTGAATACGTACGTCAAGTATCTCGCCGCAGGTCTGGTCAATATGATCAACGTTTTCCAGCCCGAGGTTCTTTCCATCGGCGGCGGTATCTCCAACGAGGGGCAGTTCCTGCTTGATCTTCTCAAGGAAACGACCGACAAGGAGCGCTTTGGCGCAGGTCTGTTTGAAAGCACCGAGCTTCGCATCGCACAGCTCCGCAACGATGCGGGCATCATCGGCGCGGCAATTCTCGGTATGTAAAATAAAGAAAAGGCGATCACATTGGGGTACCTGCGATAAAGCAGGTACCCCAACGAAATTTGCCCATACGGGCAAGTGAAATCGCTACGCGGTGAAATATTTGCTTTGCAAATGTGAAATGTTCGCTTTGCGAACGTGGGCAAATTTCATTTCACATCGAACGAAGCCGCAGGCGGCGTGAGATATTTCACAATATGCGGGTAGCATGTTATTTCACGTTTTGCGACAGCAAAACATTTCACTTGTTCGCTACCGCCCGACAGCACGCCAACACACTATACCCTGCAGGCAAGGCGTGTGAAAAGGAGTACGAACAAAATTGCTCGTACTCCTTTTGATTTTTTCGGAAGGTAAAACCTGCTTTATGGAAGGCACCCATTTGGATCGCCTTTTTTTCATTCCTCAAACACGCTTTCCACAAGACGCTTGGACGATGCGGGGGAATAGACCCAACGCGAGAGATGATGGGTGGTTTCGGGGTCGACAAAATAGGGAAGCGCGCGAGCGGGTGCGTGCGTACAGTCTGTGTCGATCAGGATCAGCTTGACCTTCATACGGTCCGGAACGATGCTTTTGATGTAGACCGCGACAGGACGTCCGATCGCGGCACGCAGCTCCTCGTCCGCGCCCTCGCGCAGCTCCGCAAGCCCGGCGAGATTGGGCGCAAGCTCCACGAATATCCCATAGCTCTCCACGCTGCGGATGATTCCCGTGACGGTTTGCCCCACGGAAAATCTTGCCGCGTTTTCCTCCCACGTCCCGAGCAGCTCGCGCAGGGATACGTAAATCCGTCCTCCCTCGCGGTCAATGGCCTTGATCACAACGCTCACCGTCATTCCAACCGAAAGACGGTCGCGCGGATGCGAGATACGGGAGACCGAAATGCAATCCACGGAGAGCAGGGAGGAAACGCCGCATCCCACGTCAAGGAACGCGCCAAAGCCCTCCAGGTGTGTGACCCGTGCGCGGATGAGGTCGCCTGTGCGCGCGGTGTCCAGATAATACCGCAGACAGCGAGCCTGCGCCTGCCGACGGGAAAGATGGGCAACGGTGTGCCCGTCCCGACGGACGATCTCCGTGATCACAAATGCGATCGGCTTTCCCACACGCGAGATGACGGCAATATCCTTCCGCACCTCGCCCTCGCGGCAGTAGACCGCCTCCTCCGCCTCCACGATCCCCTCGGCACATCCAAGATCGACATGCAGACGGAGTGCGCTGTCACAGCATATGACGATTGCCTCCACGATCGCTCCGCAGCACCTTGCGCGCTCCAAGCCCTCGACGGAGGCAAGATATTCTCTGTTTTCTTCGGTGGAAAGCAAGCTGCCCTCCGCGACAAATCCGTTTTTCATTTTCCTCTCCTGCTTTTACGTTCGTAATTTTTCCGACGCGAGTCGGATAGTTGAATATATGTCCTCCCTTGCAAAAAGATGTATAAAAACGGAAAAAAGGTGCAAACTACCGTTAACGATCTGCAAAAGGGGGGCTTTTTATGCTTCGGTTGACAGAGGATTACAAAGAAAACGTTCGGATTCTGGATGAGAGGTTGCGTGTAAAGGAAAATTTTGACCTGATCAAGAAAACGCTTTATATCGGTACGGACGAGGTCACGCTCTACTATATCGACGGCTTCGTGCAGAGCGGCGCGATGCAGAAGCTGATGATCTATTTCCTTTCGCTTGAGAATCTGGGCAGACCAAAGGGGCGAGGCGGCGACGTAGCCGCAAAATACTTTACGGAGCATCACGTGCCGTACGTGGAGGCAGAGGTGACAAACGATGCCTCTCTGATGCTTCAGATGCTGCTCTCGGGCACCACGCTCCTGATCGGGGAAACGTTTGGGGAATACGGCGTCATCATCGATTCGCGTACCTATCCCGCACGCTCGGTCGGAGAGCCGGAAAACGACCGCGTGATGCTCGGCCCGCGCGACGGATTTGTGGAGACGGTGGTGTTCAATACCGCGCTCATCCGCCGCCGTATCCGCGATACCGATCTGACGATGCGCTATATCAACGTGGGGGAGGAGAGCAAGACCGACGTGGTGCTGTGCTTTATGAAGAGCAAGGCGGATCCCAAATACGTCGATTTTCTGGAGAAGAAGATCAAATCGCTCAGGACGAGATCGATCACGTTGGGGCACGAATCGCTGGCGGAGGCGCTTATCCGCTCGCGGTGGTACAATCCCTTTCCGAAGATCCGCTATACCGAGCGTCCCGATGCCGCCGCGGCACAGATCCTTGAGGGGAGCGTGGTGGTGCTTTGCGATAACTCTCCCGAGGCAATGATCCTGCCCAGCACCATCTTCGATTTTTTGCAGGAGACCAACGATTTCTATTTTCCGCCTCTGACGGGCACCTATATCCGCCTCGTGCGCCATCTGGTCTTCTGGTCGACGCTGTTTATGATCCCACTTTGGTTTTTGCTGGTGCAAAACCCAACCGTTGTGCCCGCGTGGCTGGAATTCATCCTGCCGATGAACACGGGGAGATTGCCGATCTTCGCCCAGCTCATCATCGTGGAATTTATGATCGACGGCTTGCGGATGGCATCGATGAATACCCCGAATATGCTCTCCAATTCGCTCTCGGTGGTGGGCGGATTGATCTTGGGAGAATTTGCCGTGAGCATCGGCTGGCTCATTCCCGAGGTCATCGTCTATATGGCGTTCGTCACCATTGCAAATTTCACACAGCGGAGCTACGAATTGGGGTACGCCTTCAAGTTTTTGCGCGTGGGCTTGCTCGTCCTGATCCGCCTGTTCAATTTCATCGGGCTTGGCGTGGGGCTTTTGGGGATCGTTTTGCTGCTCGCAACCAACCGCTCGGTGGGAGGAAAGCGCTCCTATCTCTATCCGCTCATCCCCTTCAACGGACGCGCGCTCCTTTCTCTGTTTATCCGAATGCCCAAGGACGGATTTGAGGGGAGAGAAAAGAGCGGAATGAAGTAAATTACAGTTTACACCGCACGAAAAACCTCGTGCGGTGCTTTTTTGGTGTGAAGTGAGGGCGACGAAATTGTATAAAGATATTGACAAAAGAGATAAAATTTGATAAAATAATAATGTAATGTACAAAACTATCTTTTTAGGAGGAAAAAAGGATGATTTCCAAAAACACTGATGTCCGCGCAATGATCGTGGAGCAGATCAAGGACGTTGAGGCGTGCCTGATCAATTTTGAAAACTTTATGCGTGCGGAGGCAAATTCCGCAACCGTACCCGAAACGCTGCGCACGCTTCTGACGGGCGTTGCACAGGCTGAGGCAACCGCAGACCGTTCTCTGCGCGCAATGATCGATTCGCTCAGCACCGGCTCCTATCTCCCGTCCACGAGAGAGGACCTGATCAATATCGCAACCAGCTGCGACAGAGTTGCAAACAAATGCGAGCACGTTGCAAAGGTGATCGTAATGCAGAAGATCCGCCTGCCCGAGGCGTTTGCGGAGGACGTTATGAAGATCCTCTCGATCACGCACGAGCAGTTTGAGATCCTGGAGCAGAGCATCAGCATGCTCTTCGGTAAGCTCAACGCATTTATGAAGGATCATTCCTCTCTTGATAAGATCCGTGATCTCGAGTCCAAGGTCGACAACATCGAGGACGATCTCACCGAGCGTATTTTCAATCTGGATATGGAGCTTGCCGCAAAGGTTCAGCTTGCTCACCTCGTAGAGCTGATCTGCGATCTTTCCGACGTTATCGAGGATATTGCCGATAAGATTCAGATCATGCTGATCACAAGAAAGGCGTAATCGGAAAAATGATATACTTATTGCTTGCGGCCGGTCTGTTTATGGGCTGGTCTCTGGGCACGAACGACGCCGCCAATGCATTTGGTACGGCGGTCGCTACGCGCGTTGTAAAATATCGGACTGCGGTCATTATTATTGCGGCCATGGTCATGCTCGGAGCGGTTACGCTCGGCGCAAACAGCATTGATAAGCTCTCCAGCATTGCAACCAACAATGAGGTCGTTGCCTCCGAGGCGGACGTCATTGCGGCTCAGCTGAGCGGAACGATGGATGAGCTTCGCCTCAAGTCTGCGATCAAGGCGGCGATCATCTTCACCAGCGCCGCGCTGACCGTATTCGTAATGTCCTACCTCAAGTTCCCCGTCTCGGCAAACCAGTCCATCACGGGTGCCGTGATCGGTTGGGGTCTCTGCTATGCGGATTACAACAATCCCGAGGTCATGAAGGGCAACCTTATGGAGATCGTCGAGTTTGCTTCCACCTGGCTCATCAACCCCATTGGCGCGGCATTGATCTCCTTTGCGCTTGTTTTCCTTGCAAAGAAGTTTATCGAGAAAAAGCTGACGTCGATGAAAAACTACGATACGGTCGTCAAGTTCGGCTATCTCGTAGCGGGTGCGTTCGCGGCGTTCAGTATCGGTCAGAACTCCTCTGCGAGCGTCACGGCATTCTACTACGATCCCACGGGACTCGGCGCAAACCTTCTCGGTGATGCGCGCTTGACCGCTACCATCGGCGGTGCGGCAATCGCCATCGGTGTCCTCACCTTCTCCAAGCGCGTAATGATGACGCTTGGCGGAGATATCGCAAACATCAATCAGATCGACGGCTTCCTTGTCATCGTTGCAATGGCACTCACCGTTCTGCTTATGGGTAAGTTTATGGGAATTCCCGTGTCTACCTCGCAGTCTGCGGTCGGTGCGGTCATCGGTGCGGGACTTGTCTACGGCGTCAAGAACGTCAACTTTGGCGTGATGAAGCGCATTGGTATCGCTTGGCTCTCCTCGCCTCTCGCGGCAGGATTGCTTACATATCTCATCGGTCTCGCAACCAAGGGCTACTTTGGCGCGTGACTTTCAAAAAACGGAGATCCCTTTATCGGGGGTCTCCGCTTTTTTTGCAACGTATTTTTTGAAAAGTTATTTCATAAAAATTAGTAATTGATATTGCAAAAGAGAAAAAAATGTGTTAAAATAAATAAAATGGGAAAGGAGTTTGCCGTATGATCACGATCAAGCTTGCGGGTGTCTGCGTTGGCATTGATAACCGCTATCCTTATATTGAACGGCAGTGCAGAGAATTTCTTTGCGAGGGCGAGGCGGCGTTTACCGTTTCGGTCAGCGAAGAGGAGATCCGCGAGGAGCAAAGCTTCGGTGATTTTTCGGCAGGGTACTGCGAGAGCATCTGCATCTACCGTAAGATCTGTGAGCAAATGCCTGCTTACGGCGTCTTTCTGATGCACGCATCGGTTCTTGAGGTAAACGGATATGCGTATGCGTTTTCCGCTCCCAGCGGAACGGGAAAATCCACGCACAGCGTTCTTTGGCTCAAGCACATCGAGGGCGCGCGCGTGCTCAACGGAGATAAGCCCCTGCTTCGCCTGGAGGAGGACGGCGGCGTGACCGCGTTCGGTACTCCCTGGAACGGCAAGGAGAATTGGGGAGCAAACATTTCCGCCCCCCTGCGTGCGGTCTGCTTTCTGGAAAGAGGCGCGGAAAATGCGATCCGCAGAGCGCCCGAGGAGGAGGCGATCGCAAGACTCGCGCAGCAGCTTTATCTGCGTGGAAATCGCGCGTGTGTCAACCTCCAGCTTGCTCTGATGGACGGCTTTGTCAGAAGCATTCCGTTTTACGTTTTAGCTTGTAACATTTCAAAAGAGGCGGCTCTGCTTTCCTTTGGCACGATGTCCGCGCAAAATTAACCGAAAGGAATCAAACCGATACTATGCAGATCAATCAGGATTTTACCATTCAGAAGGTTGGCGGCTCTTACGTCGCCGTTGCCGTTGGAGAGACGAGCAAGAAATTTCACGGTATGATCCGCCTCAATGAGACGGGCGCGTTCCTCTGGAAGAGGATGGCGGAGCGCGATACCACCGAGGAGGAGCTTGTGGATGCGCTGCTCGCAGAATATGAGATCGACCGTAACACCGCCGCAGAGGACGTTCGCAGGATGATCGAAAGCCTCCGCGTGTATCCCATCTTTTTATGAGTCGAAGCATCGAGGAATCGCTCGCGGAAAACGGCTTGCACGTCAGCACCACGTCGGGCTTCAGTATGTATCCGATGCTGCGTGACCGTCGCGACCGCGTCATCATCAAGCCCGTGGGAGAGGAAAGGCTGCGCCGCTACGATCTGCCGCTGTATAAGCGCCCCGACGGGAAATACGTCCTGCACCGCATTCTGAGAGTGGAGGAGGATCACTACGTCATTCGCGGGGATAACACCTATACGCTCGAGCGCGTGCCGTTTGATTGGGTGATCGGATACGTTACCGAGTTTTATCGCAAGGATCGCCACGTGTCGGCCGATTCGCGTCTCTATCGCTTTTATGCCGCCACCTGGCATTTCATCTATCCCCTGCGCGTGCTGTATCTCAAATGTCTCCGCCTTGCCGCGCGTGTGTGGAGGAAGATCAGGAGAAAATAAAAAGCTTTCCAAGCCGAAGGATTCGTTTTGGAAGGCTTTCTTTTTTTGGATTCAAAAGGGAAGAGGAGGGGCGCCCCCTTGCGGGATGCGCCCCTCCTCGCCGCGATCGCTCACGGTCAGTTAAAATATCCTTCTCTGTAAAGCAGCTCTGCGATGAGGACTGCACCGCCTGCGGCACCGCGCAGGGTGTTGTGCGAGAGACCTACGAACTTGTAGTCGTAGAGGGTGTCCTCGCGCAGACGTCCGACCGTTACGCCCATACCGCCGTAAATGTCGCGGTCAAGCTTTGCCTGAGGACGGTTGTCTTCCTCAAAATAGGTAATGAACTGCTCGGGAGCGTGGGGCAGACCGAGTGCCTGGGGCTTGCCCGAGAATGCCTTCCAATCCGCCAGGATCTGCTCCTTGGTGGGCTTGTTTTCAAACTTTACGAAAACTGCCGCGGTGTGACCGTCGGTCACGGGAACGCGGATGCACTGCGTGGTGATGACGGGAGCGTCCGCCTTGACGATCTCGCCGTTCTCAACCTTACCCCAAACGCGCAGAGGCTCCTGCTCGCTCTTCTCCTCCTCGCCGCCGATGAAGGGGATGACGTTGTCGATCATTTCGGGCCACTCGCGGAAGGTCTTGCCCGCGCCGGAGATTGCCTGATAGGTGGTTGCAACGACCTCCTTGATGCCGTACTTACGCAGGGGCGTGAGTGCGGGAACGTAGGACTGAATGGAGCAGTTGGGCTTTACCGCGATAAAGCCGCGCTTGGTGCCCAGACGCTTTCTCTGCGCCTCGATGACCTCAAGGTGCGCATCGTTGATTTCCGGAATGACCATCGGAACGTCGGGGGTCCAACGGTGAGCGGAGTTGTTGGAGACCACGGGGATCTCAGCCTTGGCGTAAGCCTCCTCCAGGGCGCGGATCTCATCCTTTTTCATATCGACCGCGCAGAAAACGAAGGAGCAGAGCTTGCCGATCTCTTCAATTTTCGATGCGTCGAGCACGACCATATCCTTGTACTTTTCGGGCATGGGAGTCGTCATCTTCCAGCGCTCGCCAACAGCCTCTGCATAGGTCTTGCCCGCAGAGCGAGCGGAAGCCGCAAGAGCCGCAACCTCAAAGTAGGGGTGATCCTCGAGAAGCGTCAGAAAGCGCTGACCGACCATACCGGTTGCACCAATAACGCCAACTTTCATCTTGTTCATAACTTGTACCTGACCTTTCGTGTTCTGCAAAGACAAAACAAAAATAAGAATGATTTATTATAATGCATTTTTAGGAAAAATGCAAGGGCTTTTTTGTAATTTTATTAACAAAATAATCGATTCTATGCAAGCTTTTTTCGTCATATCACAAAAAACGCCTCAATCTTGACAAATTTGTGTTTTCGTGATAGAATAATAGACCGAAGGATAGCGAAAGGAAGGGCTTTGTATGAAGCTGGAATTGGTTGCGACCTGCCTGTTTGGGCTGGAGAAAATGCTGGGAGAGGAGATCGACGCGCTGGGGCTTGAGCGGATCGAGACGATGGATGGGCGAGTGATCTTTTGGGGAGACGCGCGCGACGTGGCACGGTGCAACGTCAATCTGCGCTTTGCCGAGCACGTATTCGTGCGCCTCGGTTGCTTTCCCACCACGACCTACGATGCGCTCTTTGAGGGCGTCCGTGCGCTTCCGTGGGAGGATTGGATCGGCAGATACGATGCGTTCCCCGTCAAGGGACATTGCATCAAGAGTCGCCTCTTTTCCATCCCCGATTGCCAGCGTATCATCAAAAAAGCGGTGGTGGAGCGCCTTTCCTCCTGCTACGGCATCGAGTGGTTTTCCGAGACCGAGACGACCTATCAGATCGAATTCTTCCTTTTCAAGGATCAGGTGTCCCTGATGATTGATACCTCGGGTGTTTCGCTTCATAAGCGCGGATACCGACCGCAATCGGGTGCGGCACCTCTGCGCGAGACCCTGGCGGCGGCGATCGCACAGACCGCAAGACCGCGCGAGGACGTTCTCTTCTGGGATCCGATGTGCGGCTCGGGCACGATTGCCATTGAGGCGGCAATGATCCTTTCCAACCGCGCCCCCGGCTTGGGACGGGAGTTTGCAGCCGAGAAATTTCCGCAGCTTCCCGCCGCTCTCTGGAGAGAGGCACGCGAGGAGGCAGAGGGAAAGATCCTTCGCGACGCTCAATTTGAAGTATATGCCTCCGACATTGACGATGCCATTCTGGACGTGACCTACGAGAACGCGCTCCGTGCGGGTGTGGAGGAGCATCTCAACATCTTCCAAGCGGACGTGCGCAGGATCCAAAAGAAGGACTGCAAGGGCACGGTGGTGTGCAATCCTCCTTACGGCGAGCGCTTGATGACGCCTGCGGAGGCAGCAGAGCTTTACCGCGATATGGGGCGCGCGTTTGCGTCGCTTGCACCGTGGCAGATCTATATTATCACCTCGCACCCCGAGTTTGAGAGGCTGTACGGTCAGCGTGCGGATAAGACGAAAAAGCTTTATAACGGTATGCTTCCGTGTAATCTCTATCAGTATTTCCGTCCGCAGGAAAGACGGGAGGAGATTGCCGCACACCGTCCGCGTAAGCCCTATCCGACAAAGCCTTATCAGAAGAAAAAATAATCGGAAGGAGAACGGCAGAGATGAGCGGTATGCTTCATAAAACGGGTACGGAATGGTCTATGGACGGTGAATACTGCCTCAACCGTATCCATCTGATGCAGACAGAGGAACGGCACACGCACCGTTTCATCGAGCTTGTTTATACCTATCGCGGCAAGGGCTTGCACCGCATCAACGACCGTGAATATCCCGTCGGGCACGGTGATCTGCTCCTCATCGATTATCATTGTGAGCATACCGTAGAGCCGATCGAGGATCTCCGATACGTCGATCTGATGATGAAGCCCGAATATTTCAGCGAAAACCTGAGGGGGACAGAGGATGCCTTCCTGCTGCTCAAGCTGCGCGATTTTTCGGAATTTGAGGATATTGTTTTGCGAGAGAACGTTCTGTTACATTTTGACGGTGACGAGCGCAAAAAGGTGGAAACGCTGATCGAATGGATGGAGGAGGAGCAGAAGCGGAAATCAGTTGGAGGAGAATTGATCCTACATGCAGGTTTGGCGCTCCTCTTCAGTATGATCTTCCGAAAAATGGCAGAGGAGAGAAAGCAATCCTTTGCCGTTGACGGGGAGCTGCTCGCATACATCGATCGCAATTGCGCACAGCCGCTTCGTCTGGATGAGCTGGCAAAAAAATGTCACTACACGCCCTCGCATTTCTCGCGTACCTTTAAAAAGCATACGGGAATGTCTCCGCAGGCATACCTGCTTACGTGCCGCATCAAGCGTGCGAGGCAGTTGCTGGAGAGCACCGATCTTTCGGTCGAGCAGATCAGCACGGAGTGCGGATTTACCAACCGTACCGTGTTCTTCAAGCACTTTTCGCAATCGGTGGGATGCACACCGATGCAATACCGAAGGCATCAAAAATGAATATTTTTTTGAGCAAAATAAAATCTTGAAAAATCCCTCCGTGGCGCGCTATAATAAAGAAAAAAAGCACACGGAGGTTTTTTTATGAAAAAATATGACGTAGCGGCATATATCTGGCCTGCGTATACGGGCGACGAGCTTCGCACGAGAATATTCTGGCCGCAGGGCATTGGAGAATGGGAGACCGTGCAGGCAATGCAGCCTCGCTTTGAGGGTCATAAATGGCCGCGCAAGCCGCTGTGGGGATACGTCAACGAGGCGGATCCGTACGTAATGGAGGGACAGATCGCAGCAGCGGCAGACCACGGTGTCAACGTTTTTATTTATGACTGGTATTGGTTTGAAAACCGTCCTTTTTTGGAGCAATGCCTCAACGATGGCTACCTCAAGGCGAAGAACAACGATCGCGTCAAGTTTTTCCTGATGTGGGCAAACCACACCGCGTCCACGATGTGGGACAGAAGAATTTCGAATCTCCACAAGACCATTTGGGACGGCGCGGTTGACCGCAAGACCTTTGACGAGATCGTCGTCAAGCGCACCATTGAGAAGTATTTTTCGCACCCCTCTTACTATAAGATCGACGG
>JAZQWH010000226.1:0-1804 GCA_045632205.1 Eubacteriales bacterium | reverse complement strand
GTGCAGATTCATCGCCTGCATCAGCGAATTGAACATCGACTGCGAGGCACCGAACACCTCGGTTGCAAGCACGATTACCGAAAGCCAATATGCCTCGCGGTAGGCCTCCCCTACCCAACGGATAATAAACGGCTCGCCGATCGCTAAAAATCCGCCGAAGATCAATCCCGCAACGAGGACCTGGATCCGTCCCGTGCGAACCATATCGTCAAGCAGCTCGTTCGTCACACGCTTTTCCTTGGTGATCAGCTTGGTAAAGCGCGGCAGATAGAACCCCGACAAAACGTTTGCAAAATTGTACGAATAGGTATGGAACTGCATTACGATCGCGTAGATCGCCACGGCGTATTCCGTCATTACGATACTGATGACGACCTTGTCGGAGTTCATCATCAATTGCGTCGCAAGCGAGTTGAGAAAGACAAAGATCGTAAAGGACAAAATCTTTTTGAGCAGTGCCCGATCGTGCCCCTTGAAGGAAAATTCGATCTTATATTTTTTGAGGCAAAAGATCATTTGCGTCAACCCAAACAGCAGGCTGATCACCGTCGTCACGCAAAGCATTCCGATCGAGCGTGCGCCCGCAAACAGAACGATCAGCATACCGACAGGTCCCATGATCGTCTGGACCAGTGTCAGCACCTTGAGGAAAATAAACTCCTCGTAGGCAATGACGATCGCGTTGAAGATCTTGAATACAAACGAAATGACCAGATTGATCACGGCAATGACGAACAGCGTTTTGATGAGCTGAATGTTCGCTGCGGAGTAATCCGAATAGATCTTGTCAAGCGATAAATAAAGCACCGTTGCAACGCCAACGCAGACAGCCGCAATGACAAGATACATCTTGAAGAACATTCCGTTGATGCGCTTCTGTCCGTCAATATCGTTGCTTTCGATGTATTTGGAGTTGTATCTCGTCGCCGTTGTGCCGATCCCCATCTCCGACATATTCAAATAGGTGATCAGCGATTGAACAAGCGAATACAGTCCGTATTCCGACTGTCCCAGCTTGCCAAGCATGATCGGCACGTAGACGAACGAGATCGCAATGCTTAAAAATTGCGTCAGATACGTCAGGATCGCGCCAACCTTAATGTTTTTTGCGCTTGAGCTTCCCATTTCCTTTTACCTTTCCAAAATCCCGCGAAACGGGTCCATCCGAATAATCGGGGAGTTTATCCCCTTCCAATGCGGCGGTGCAAAGCTGCATCAATCGCCCTGCCGCAACCTCCGCATTCCATTTTTCAGTCATCGTGCAATAGGCTTGCTCGCCCAATCGGGCGGAAAGAGCCTCGTCGGAGAGAAGACGCGACACGCAATCAAAAAGCTCTCCATCATCCCCGCTTGAATAAATAAATCCATTTTTACCCGGCTCAATCAAATACGGAACCGATCCGATGGCGTGGCTCGCAACCACAGCGCATCCGCTGTTCATCGCTTCGTTCAGCACCGCTCCCCAGCCTTCTCCAAAATCGGAGGTGAAGAGGAAGATCCTCGATGCTTCCATATGCTCGCGCACCTCCTCGGGCGACATTGAGCCGAGCATTTGCACAGAATCCTCCAAGCCGTATTGGGCGATCCGCTCCCGGATTACACCTTCCTCTTCTCCCGTTCCGATCATCTTCAAGGTAAATGGAACGTCGGATGCCTTCAGCCGTCTCGCCAGCTCCACTGCCGCCTCGGGGTGCTTCCAATCCAGGAAGCGCGCGACCCAAAGAATGGAGGCAGGCTGCTTCGATGCGATCAAAGCATTTACGTCTGCGTATTTTTTCACCTCGGGAAAATACCCCCAACGGTA
>JAZQWH010000225.1:0-5920 GCA_045632205.1 Eubacteriales bacterium | reverse complement strand
TTTTATGAAGAGGACGACGGCGCGATGTTTCCCGTCCTGCGGGATTTCGACCTGGAAATAGAAAAGGGATCTTTTGTTGCGCTTCTCGGTCATAACGGAAGCGGAAAGAGCACGCTTGCAAAGCTTTTTAACCTTATACTTATGCCCAACTCGGGTTCGCTTTACCTTTTCGGTAAAAAGATTGAGCCTGACGAAATGACGGACGACGAATATTACGATATACGCCGCCGCGTCGGTATGGTTTTTCAGAACCCCGATAATCAGCTTGTTGCAACTATAGTGGAAGAGGACGTTGCGTTTGGCCCCGAAAACCTCGGCGTGCCGATGCCCGAGCTTCGTGAGCGTGTGGATCAGGCGATCGCAACGGTCGGAATGACCGAATACGCGCATCACGAGCCGCACCGACTTTCGGGCGGACAGAAGCAGCGCGTTGCCATTGCGGGGGTGATCGCAATGCTTCCCAAGTGTATTATTTTTGACGAATCCACCGCAATGCTCGATCCCGGAGGACGCCGAGAGGTGCTTGATACCATTCGGATGCTCAACCGTGAGAAGGGCATTACCGTGCTGAATATCACGCATTATATGGACGAAGCGGCGCTTGCGGACCGTATTATCGTAATCAATGACGGAGAATTGATGATGGACGGAGCTCCGGATGAGATCTTTTCGCAAAGAGATCGCCTGCAGGAAGTCGGACTTGAGGTTCCGCAATGCGCGGAATTGATCCACCGCTTGCGCGAGATCGGATTGGAGACGGACGGGATGTCGATCTCTACCATTGAGGGCTGTGAGGAGATCCTTGTGCGCGCCCTGACGGGAGACAGACGTTAAAAAATGGGAGAATCTATGGAAAAAATCGTATTGGAACACGTAAGCTACGTGTACGGCGCGGGCTCGCCGTTTGAGAAGCGTGCATTGGATGACGTTTCTCTCTCGATCCGCGGCGGTTGCATTACGGGTGTGATCGGACATACGGGTTCGGGAAAATCCACGATGATGCAGCTGCTCAACGGGTTGGAAAGCCCCACCTCTGGCAAGGTCTATCTTGACGGCTATAACGTCAATTGCAGGCTTGAGGATGCAATGGAGGAATGGAAGGAGCGCGAGGAATACAAGTCGCTTTCTCGCCGCGCGGCAAGGAAGGCGATGCGGGAGGAATGGGAATCCCGTCGCCGCAAGCTTTGCTTCCGTGTGGGACTTGTAATGCAGTATCCCGAGTATCAGCTCTTTGAGGAGACGGTATTCAAGGACATTGCCTACGGTCCGCGTAATATGGGACTCGATGAGGCGGCAATCGACGCGCGCGTCCGCGAGGCGGCGGAATTTACGGGGGTAGATCCCTCCTGGCTTGATAAATCCCCGTTTGATCTTTCGGGCGGAGAGAAGAGAAGAGTTGCTCTGGCAGGCGTCATTGCAATGCGCCCCGAGGTGCTGGTGCTTGACGAGCCTGCGGCGGGACTTGATCCGCGCGGCAGAAGCTTCATCTTCGAGGGGATCCGTAATTATCAGAAAACAACCGGCTCCACGGTCATCATTGTCAGCCACAGTATGGAGGATATGGCACGCTATTGCGATGACGTTGTGGTGATGGCAAACGCAAAGGTCGTTATGCAGGGCGCGCGCCGAGAGGTGTTTGCACACGTTGACGAGCTTGCGACGATGGGGCTCAGCATTCCGCAGATCACCACGCTGATGCGCCACCTCCGCGCAAGGGGAATTGACATCTCGGATAACGTTTACACCGTGGAAGAGGCATTGGAGGCAGTACGGGCGTACGTTGGCAGAGAGGAGGCTGATCGCAAATGAAAAGCATTTCCTTCGGTCAGTATTATCCCTCCGTGTCGATCCTGCATAAGCTGGATCCGCGTATGAAGGTGATCATGGCGATCCTCTATATTGTTTGCACCTTTATTTGCAGAAGTGCCGTCGGCTTTCTTGTCCTGACGCTTTCGGCTCTGGTGCTCGTATTCATCAGCCGTATTCCGCTTCGCACTATTATCCGTTCGATTCGTCCGTTGCTCTTTATCATCGCGTTTACCTCGCTGATGAATATCTTTTTCACCAAGGGAGAAACACGATTGACTCCCGAGAGCTGGGCGATCTCGATCTATGCAGAGGGGCTTTGGAGCGCGCTCTTTATGACGCTTCGAATCATTGTTCTGATCGTTGGTACGGGGTTGTTTCTGACCTATACCACAACGCCGATCGCTTTGACCGATGCGCTTGAGAGATTGCTCGGCCCGCTCAAGAAGATCCGCGTGCCCGTGCACGATTTTGCAATGATGATGACCATTGCTCTGCGTTTTATTCCAACGCTTTCCGATGAAACCGAGAAGATCATGAATGCGCAAAAGGCAAGAGGCTCGGATCTTTCGAGCGGAAGCCTTCTCAAGCGTGCCAAAGCACTCGTACCCATTCTCATCCCGCTTTTCGTTTCCGCGATCAACCGCGCGTTTGAGCTTGCCGCGGCAATGGAATGCCGTTGCTACCACGGAGGCGAGGGAAGAACGAGACTCAAGGTGCTTCATTACAGAGCGAGGGATTGGGTCGCGTTTGTCATTATGATCGCTTTCTTTGCCGGACTTTTGGCACTTCGCTTTGTCAAGATCGGCTATGCAATGTGAGGGTGAAAATGAAGCTGCTGATCAGAATCAAATATCGCGGGGATGCGTATTGCGGCTATCAGGTTCAGCCCAATGCACCGAGTATTCAGCAAAAGCTCAATGAGGCAACGCTGGCGGTGTTCGGTCACGATTGCGACATTGTCGGGTGCAGCCGTACCGATAGCGGCGTTCACGCAAACGATTTTTGTGCAACGGTAGCGAAAAAAGGGACTGAAACGCTCGAAACCGCTATCCCCACGTCTCGCATTCCGCTCGCCCTGACCGCGCATCTGCCCGATGACATTGCCGTTTTTTCGGCGGAATGGGTATCGGAGGAGTTTCACGCCCGATACGGCGTCAAGGAGAAGGAATATCTTTACCGCATCTGCAATTCCGCCGTGCGCGATCCCTTTGAGGAGGGGCGCTCCTGCCGTCTGCCAAAGCGCATCGATGACGAGGGGCTTGCAAAAATGCAGGAGGCCGCAGCGCGCTTTTGCGGAACGCACGATTTCTCGGCTTATATGGCGCAAGGCTCAAAGGTAACAAGCACTGTGCGAACGGTTACCCACGCAAGCGTCGAGCGAGAGGGAGAAATGATCCTGTTTCGCGTTGCCGCGGACGGATTCCTTTACAATATGGTGCGCATCCTTGCGGGAACGCTCGTAGAGGTAGCGGAGGGGAAGATTTCTCCCGAGGAGATCGATGCCATCACCGCTTCCCGCGACCGCGCAAGAGCAGGACTTACCATGCCTGCGTGCGGATTGTATCTCAATCGCGTAACCTATCATTGAATTGAATTTTTTTCGGAAGGGAGGAGAACGATGAATTTTCGCTTGTTTGGAAAAAAGAAGCCGAAGGGCGAAAAAAAGGTGGAAGCCGTAGCACCCCAAAACGAATATTACGAGCGCGTTTCCGAAAGGCTTGGAATTGCACAGGTCGTTCTCTATCTTTCCTTGCTTGCATTCGTTGTGCTGTCCTTTTTGGGAAATACAGAGCTGATCACGTACCAAAATTTCTATTATTTTATCAAAGACCTGAACGCTTCGGCGGAGACGGTTGACGTCTGGAATACCGATTCGGTCAGCTATCCCACGTCCGATCGGCAGAGCTTTACGCTTTATCGCGACGGGCTTGCCGTGGCGGGGCGGAGCAACGTGACCGTCTTTACCGCAACGGGCAGACAAACGGTCAGCCGCAGTGCCACCTATAACGATCCCGTCGCGGTCGGTCGAGGGAAGTATCTTCTGGTCTATGATCACGGAGGGAGACGCTACGCACTTTACAATTCCTACACGGAGATCCACGTGGGTGAGACCGATTATCCCATCAGCGGAGCGGTCGTTTCGGATTCGGGAATGTATGCATTGATCTCATCCTCCGATGAATACAATTCTGTGGTATCGCTTTACAGTAAGAATTTTTCTCTGCTCAACGTCTATAAAAAGAACGGATACGTGATGGACGTTGCGATCAATCCAAAGGGAGATACCGTAGCACTTGCGACAACGTCAATTGTCAACGGACTCTTTTCAACCGAGCTGATGGCGTGCCGCGTGCAGGAGACAGAAGCGCTCTTTCGGACAACGGTATCCGATTCCTTGGCGCTTTCCTGCAAATTTACCGAAAACGGAACGGTTGGCGTGCTTTGCAGCGGAGGCTTTTATACTTACGATACGGATGGAGATCAGCTGGTATCGCACGATTTTGCAGGAGACTCGGTTGCGGCGTTTGACGCAAGTGAGGATGGATATGCCATCGTACTCAAAACGCTTGGAACGTCCGAGCGGCGGCAAGTGCTTGTGCTTGACCGAAAAGGAAATACCGTTTACAACGGCACTGCCGCAAGACAGATCGAGGGGGTCTCGCGGTACGGAAACACCGTGTTTCTCAAAACCTCGCACGGCATTTTGCGCTTGGATGCAAAGCGCGCCTCCTATCGGGAGCTGACCTGCAATACCGAGCAGCGTTATCTGCTTGCCGTGAATGGAACTGAATTTTTGCTCTGTTCTCCGCAAAAGGCGGATTATATGAGCTTTGATTAACGCAAAAGGAGAGCTTGACAATGATCGATATTATTTTTTGCCTGATTGGAATTGCGATCATCGCAATTTCGGCGATGCGCGGATTTCTGCGCTCCTTGCTCAGCTTTGGAAAAGGATTCCTTTCCATCGCGGCGGCATACCTGTTCGGAAATGCGCTCGGCCCCTGGATCGGAGAAAAAATTCCCGCCATCGAGGGTGTCATCGCAAATTTTTTGAGCTATCTGCTCGTGTTCGCATTGGTTTACGTTGGATTGGTCATCCTCTCCCACGTGCTGGGTGCAATCATTTCGCGTATGGGCTTGATCGGTAAGATCGATAAGATCCTGGGCGGTGTGATGGGACTTGTCATTGCCGTTATGGTGCTTTTCATCGCGGCGTCCATCCTCAAATTCCTGCCTTGGACGGAGGAGATGTACGCGAATTCCACGGTGATCAAGTGGTTCGGAGATTCCTCCTTCCTCAAATCGTTCAGGATCTTTGATTTTGGCGGCGCGTGGTTCAATTAACGTCGCTGTGCAGTAAACAAAACGAAAGGGATTTGATTTATCCATGGTTATGTGTTCTCAATGCCAGAAAAGAATGGCAGTTGTTTTTGTAACGAAGGTGGAAAACGGAGAAAAAACCACCAAGGGGCTTTGCATGAAATGTGCAAAGGAGATGGGCGTGCCGATTGATAGCATCGTTGGAAACGTGATGAATCAGTTCGGGATCTCGCCCGAGCAGCTTGAGAGCGCGGAGGCGGATCTCGGCGCAATGCTGGTCGACCTTCCCTCCGATGCGGACGATAATGAGGACGGAGGCGCGCCTGCAATCGATCTTCCCAAGCTTTTCCGTGATGCGCGGATGATGGCGCAGGGGAACGTTGAGCTTCCCACAGAGCCCAAGCCTGCGGACGGGGAGGGGAAGAAAAAGGAAAAGAAGAAGGGAAAGGAAGAGAAAAAGCTCAAGTTTCTCACCACCTATTGCCGTAATCTGACGCGCTTTGCGCGTGAGGGACGCCTGGATCGCATCATTGGCAGAGAGAGGGAGCTTTCTCGTGTCATTCAGATCCTTTGCCGCCGTCAGAAAAACAATCCATGTCTCATCGGTGAGCCTGGAGTCGGAAAAACCGCGATTGCAGAGGCTCTGGCGCAAAGAATTGCCGCAGGGGACGTTCCTTATAAGCTTCGTGATAAGGAGATCTATCTTGTGGATCTGACCGCATTGGTTGCGGGTACGCAATTCCGCGGACAGTTCGAATCGCGTATTCTCGGACTTCTTGCCGAGGTACAC
>JAZQWH010000224.1:0-2784 GCA_045632205.1 Eubacteriales bacterium | reverse complement strand
GAGAAGGTGTCACGAAGTGACGGATGTGGTGTGGATTTTAAGCAAAACTTCAAATCTGTGCGTCATCTTAATGTTTCTCTCACAGACTTAGTAGCCTTCCCCAGCGGGGAAGGGGGACCGCGAAGCGGTGGATGAGGAGAACGTATCCGCACAATCATCCCCATCGGGAGAGTTGTTCGCACCGCAAAAGCACCGACTAATGGAAGCGGGCTTGCCCGCCCCATCGGGGTAGTTGTTCGCACCGCAATAAGGGCGACTGATCGGAGCGGCACGTTGCCGCCAAAACCTTTGTTAAAAGGTTTTGAAAGGGTTATAGGGGGCGAACCTTGTGAAGCAAGTTCGCGGTCGCTTGCGACCTTCACTTCTTCCTTAAAAAGTTTTCCCTAATAATCACCCTTCGCTCATTTCGACAGGCTTTGCGCCTACGGTGTGGTATGATAGAAGCACCGACGGAAGTTGGAATTGAGAGGAAGGGGAAAAAAGATGAAAAAACGGATCCTATGTTGGGTGCTTGCGGTGCTTGTGACGGCGGGAACGGGCTGTGCCTTTGTCGGGGAAGAGGGAGGCGGTGCGTCGACTACGGCGCCTCCGAGCGCGAGTGATGCCGACCGACTTGCGTACTACGCGGGGCGTGTGAGCGAGCTGGAGGAGGAGCTTTTGCGCATCAAGGCGGAATATTTTGCCGCTAAGACGGTTTACGAGGATCGGATCGCCGAATTGGAGACAGGAAAAACCGAGGAGACTCCGCCCGAGAGCGAGTTTACATACACCGTGTCCGCGGACGGAGTGACGCTGACTGCCTATACGGGCAGGTCGATCAACGTACAGATCCCTGCGAGCATTGACGGACGCGCAGTGGTGTCGATCGGGGATAAGACCTTCCTTGGGAACGCCACCGTCCAATCGGTCGTTGTCCCCGAGGGGGTGCGATCGCTCGGATGGTTTGCCTTTTCGGGGTGCGTTTCGCTCGGTGCGGTCTCCTTGCCTGCATCGGTGGAGGCGATCTCCTACGGTGCGTTTGAAAACTGCAGCCAATCGCTCACGGTTTTTTGTCCAAAGGGCTCGTACGCCGAGCGTTATGCGCAAAGCTACGGAATTGCCACCGCAAGCTGAGATTTTGCAAAAAACTTTTCAAAGCCTCTTTCCAAAAGGGGCTTTTTGTGTTATAATAAATAGGAATATGATTTTGAAAGGAGGTCTCCCGTATGCGCTACGAGGTTCAAAAAAGTGCAATCACGCTCTCGGTCACAGAGCTTTGCCGCCTGTCCTGCCTTTCGGGGGATCTCGATCTGAGACAGAGCGGACGTTTTTCTCCCGCTCGCGCGGCGATGGGGGCGGAGCTTCACCGCAGGCTGGAGGCGAGCGCGGGGGCGATGTACAATGCGGAGGTGCCCTTTGTCAACACCACGCTCCACCGCGGAATTTGCTACGAGGTCAGCGGCCGCGCCGACGGAATTATCCGCTCGGGAGTGAACGATTTTACGGTCGATGAGATCAAAACGGTCAGCGCGCGTGCTTTTTCGCTCCCGCCCGCACCGATGCACGATGCGCAGGTAAAATGCTATGCGTATTTTCTCTGTAAGGAAAAGGGACTTTCGGAGATCAAGACCCGTCTGACCTACTATTGCATCGATGACGGAAAGCTCAAGCACACCGTCACCGCACATTCCTTTGATGCGTTGGAGCAATTTTATCTCGGACTTCTGGATCGCATCGAATACCGCGCACAGATTCTCATAGAGCGCGAGACCGTCCTGCTTCCTACGGTGCAAAGCGGAAAATTCCCCTATTCCACGGTGCGGAACGGGCAGGATATTATGCTCCGTGAGTGCTATCGGGATATCAAGGCGGGCAAGCGACTGTTCATTCAGGCACCCACGGGCACGGGAAAAACGGTGTCCTCGCTCTATCCCGCCATCCGTGCGCTCGGAGAGGGCTATTGCGACAAGATCTTTTATCTGACGGCAAAGGCAAGCACGAGAAGGGAAGCCTTCCGTGCCGCGGGCGACGTTTACCGCGCAGGCTCGCATACGCGCACGATCGTGCTCGGCTCGCGTGAGCGGATGTGCCAAAACGAGATGGCAAAACGCGATACGGTCGGAATTTCCCGTCATTGCAATCCAAGCGACTGTCCCTATGCCAAGGGCTTTTACGATCAGCTTGGCGGTGCAATGTGCGAATTGCTGGCAGAAAAGAAGGGATACAGCATTTCCTGTGTTGAGGAGCAGGCAAAAAAATACGGCATTTGCCCGTATGAGCTTCAGCTTGAGCTGTCCGAATTCTGCGATACCGTGATCTGCGATTACAGCTATGCCTTCGATCCGCAGATCTACCTCCGCCGCTTTTTTGACGAGGAGATCGCGGAGCGGCAGAGATACGTTTTTCTCATCGATGAGGCGCATAATCTCGGCGATCGCGCTTGTGATATGTATTCAACCGTGATCACCAATACCGAAATTGCCAATCTGCTCGCGCTCCTTCCCGAGCAGGAGGAGGAAAAGGTTCGCCGTCCGCTCGAAAGGCTTTATTCGGTTCTGCACGGATTTTTCCGACTCTGCGAGGAGACCGCAACGCGCGACGAGGACGGACTGCTGCACGGCTATTATCTGACGCGCAATCCGATGGAGAAGCTTGCGGAATGCGTTTGCGCGGCACGTGCGGCGGTCGAGGCACGCGTGCGAACGATCAAGGAGGAGCCGTACGGGGATGCGCTTTCCATCCTTTCGGCAGCCCTCAAGCGGTTTGAGATCATCTCGGAGCATTACGACGAGCGGTTTCTGACCT
>JAZQWH010000223.1:0-3302 GCA_045632205.1 Eubacteriales bacterium | reverse complement strand
CTTTTACTTTTGTTTGAGTAGTATTCTCTTTTGAATTGAGTTCGTTCGCACATACATGTTCTGTTCTAAAACATTATGCTTTGTACTTCTCTCTTGTTGTTCAATTTTCAAGGATCATCTCGTCATCCGCAAGTTTTCTCGTGGCGACCTTGTTATTATACCACTTTCTTTCCGCCTTGTCAATACCTTTTTTAAAAGTTTTTAAAAAATTTTTTAGGCAATTTTTCGCGGTATTTTCCCCGCCCCATAAGAGGCGAGCCTGCTTATTTTATCACCTCGTTTTTCTTTTGTCAAGTACTTTTTTGATTTTTTGAATAATTTTTTCATTTTTCCAAACACTAAAACAAAAATGATACAGGAGGCCCTATGCTGACGATCCTGTTCCGAACGCTTCTGATCTATCTGATCCTATTCCTGATCCTGCGATTGATGGGAAAGAGACAGATCGGAGAGCTGGAGATCACCGATCTTGTAACCACCCTGCTCCTCTCGGAGATCGCATCCCTTCCAATCACCAACCGCGAGCTGCCAATCTCTCACGCGGTGATCCCAATGGTCACGCTTCTCTTTTTGGAGGTCACCTCCTCCGTGATCCTGATCCGTTTTCCAAGGCTGAAGGGGCTTGTCTCCGCGAGACCGACCGTGATCCTGCAAAACGGTAAGCTCCAAATCGCTGCGCTCCGCTCTCTGCGCATCTCTATTGACGAGCTGATCAGCGAAATCAGGCAACAGGGCTACACGTCGATCTCCCAGATCGACTGCGCCATCCTTGAAAAGAACGGAAAGCTGACAATTCTTCCCAAGGCAGAATATTCCACGCCGAGCGCCGGGGATATGGGACTTAAGCTCCCGAAAACTGCGCTGATGCACATTGTTTTCAGCAATGGGAGCGTCAGCAAAAAAGGCCTTTCCCTGATCGGCAAAAGCGAGGATTGGCTGATGCGTGAGCTCAACCGCAGAAAGCTCTCCCCCGATTCTCTTTTCTGCGTAACGGCAGACGAAACGGGCAAGATCTACACCATCCCAAAGGAGAAAGCAGACCAATGAAATCCTTTACAATCTCTCTTTTGCTTTTCGTTCTGACAGTCGGAGTCATCTTTTGCAACACTATATATATTAAAAGGATAACTTTTTCGCTTCTCGACGGTCTGGAATCCATTCCCGAGCCCGAAAGCACCGCCTGTGCAAGGGTCGCGCACGAGCTGACGGCATATTGGGAACGGCACATTTCCTTTGTCGCACTTTCCGCGTGCGATTCCCTTACCGAGAGGATCAGCGAGCAGCTCTCTCTGCTCACCGTTTGCGCCGAGCAGGGCGACCGTTACGGATTTTATCAAGTCAGAGCCAGCCTTTGCAACACGGTAGAGGATTTACGTCGCCCCGAAACGCTTTCTCTGCGTTTCTTTTGAGCTTTTAAAAGCAAAGCTCCTTTAAAACGTCTTTATAAAATCTCCGTACGTTTTTATAAGATCTCCGTACGTTTTTACGTTGACACGAATAAAAAACTCCTTTATAATTTTTATATAATTCTAATTATATCAAAATATGGTACAATTATCAAAGAGCATAACCTTAAAAATATCGCAGGCATAGATCTTATCGCCCTATATTTTTTAGCAGAAACAGCAGGATTGTCTATGTGTTGACAGGATTGTCCATTTACAAGAATCATCTCTGATGATATAATGAAATTGAATCTTTTTTGAGAGCTCACAGGTTCTCTTCATCGAAACATTAAGAAAAGGAGGATGCAGATGAAAAAGACTTACCGACACGCACGTGCCGAGGTCATTGAACTGTCTCTTGAAGACGTTCTGACCGCCTCGGGAGGCGAAGGCACGGAAGGAACCGTACCGCCCAATCCCGAAATCACGGAGCCTCCCATCATTACGGGAATTCCGGACGCTCCATTCGATCCCGATTTGCTTGACCCCATCAACTAACAAAAGGAGAAACAGCATGAAGAAAAGAATTCTGATCTCGTTGGTGCTTGCCGTCCTTCTGATGGTCAGCATCCCCGTGGCGGCGTTTGCAAACGCAGAGCCTGCCACCCCCGCCCTGACGATCGAGAGCAAAAACCTCTCTGTCAAGGACACCGTACATCTGGTGTATGACGTTGGATACGAAAACGTCGCACCCGAGGCAGTCAAGCTCCTGGTTTGGTCTGCTCCGAACACCACCTATGAAAAAGGAAGCGAAGCAGCCGTTCTCGACACGGTTGGAAAGACCCCCGAGGGCAACCTCCGCTTCTACTACAAGGATCTGACCGCAAAGCAGATGACCGACAACGTCTACGTCCGTGCATATGCCGACGTGGATGGAACGGCTCTGTACAGTAAGATCGTCAAGTTCAGCGTGGTTGAATACGCGCACGTTCAGTTCAACAACCCCGATGCAACGCCCGCGCTCAAGACCCTTCTGACCGATATGCTCAACTACGGTGCATCTGCGCAGAAGTACTTTAATTACAAAACAGATCGCCTTGCAAACGCAAGCTTCTATGAGGTCAACGTAACAGGCGCAACGCTCCCCGACGGTATGACCTACGGTCTGTATGCAGAGAACGAGCAGGTCACGCTGACCGCCGCTGCACAGAACGGCGAGGGCAAGCCCTTCTCCGCATGGCTGGTCAACGGAGCAAAGCTCGCAACCACCGCAACCTTTACCTATACGGTTAAGGAAAACGCAGAGATCACCGCCGCTTACGGCGCACTCGCAACCGTCGGCGTTATCAACGGTACGTTTGCAGACGGCGAGACCACCGCAAGCGTATTCGCAGGCGCACAGGTTACCCTCAAGGCTGCAAAGGCTCCCAACGGCTACGCATTTAAGTATTGGAAGGATGCGGACGGCACCGTTGTCGGAACCGATCGCACCTCTACCGTCACCGTTACAAAGGACACCACCTATAAGGCATACTACGAGCTGACCTTCGGTACCTCGGGCACGTCCGTAGATATCTCCTGGCAGCAGGGCGGTATCAACGGCAGCTTCAAGACGTTCAACACTGCCGATACCGGTCGCGTTTCCTTCAACGAGCCCATCTTCCTCAAGAAGAACGCAACTCTCAGAGTGGTTCTTCCTCTTGACGCCGAGGATCCCGCAGACTGTCTCTATCAGGTAGACGGAAACGGCCGTGACGTTTGCCCCAACGGCTGTAAGCTCTGCGTCGGAGTTATGCTCCTCAACAAGAACGAAGGCGGAGAGGTCAAGGACGGTGATATCATCCCCGGCTACACCTTCGCAGATCCCACCGCAAAGTGGGCGGATGACGGATGCACCTATACCGCAACCGAGGACGT
>JAZQWH010000222.1:0-4110 GCA_045632205.1 Eubacteriales bacterium | reverse complement strand
CACGGGTATGATGTCCAGCCCCTATGATCCTGCCAAGACGCGCGCCGACAAATGGATGAAGGAGATTTTGGAGGAGCTTGGCGGAGAAAGCGCAGGCTACTACACCGTTGGAATGTTCCGCGACACCTCTGCGGATGCGGGACACCCGAACGAAACGGCGCACACGCAAAACGCAAGCCGCCTTGCGGCATTTATTGAGGGCACCGTCCTCTCCGGCTCGTAATCTCAAAAGAACAGAAAAAAGAAGCGTTCAGGAGCTTTCCTGAACGCTTCTTGCTTTTATGATGGCTTATGCCTTGATCTCGTGGATCCAGCCTGCGGGAGCCTCGATTCTGCCCATCTGGATGCCCGTGAGGGTATCGTAAAGCTTCTTGGTGATGGGGCCCATCTCGGTCATTCCGCTGGGGAAGCAGATCTCCTTGCCGTGGTCGACGATCTTGCCGACGGGGGAAATGACTGCCGCCGTACCGCAGAGTCCGCACTCGGCGAAATCCTTGACCTCATCGATGAGAACCTCTCTCTCCTCAACCTCCATACCGAGGTATTCCTTTGCAACGTAGCACAGGGATCTTCTCGTGATGGAAGGAAGAATGGTCTCGGACTTGGGCGTTACAAGCTTGCCGTCCTTGGTGATGAAGATGAAGTTTGCGCCGCCGGTCTCCTCGACCTTGGTTCTCGTTGCGGAATCGAGATACATATTCTCATCGTATCCCTGATTGTGCGCGTCAACGATCGCGTGCAAGCTCATTGCATAGTTCAAGCCTGCCTTGATGTGACCGGTTCCGCGAGGAGCGGCACGGTCAAAATCACACACGCGGAGCGTGAGAGGCTTTGCGCCGCCCTTGAAGTAAGGGCCGACGGGGGTTGCGAAAATGCGGAACTGATATTCGGTTGCGGGCTTTACACCGATAACGGGGTTGCTACCGAACATATAGGGGCGGAGGTACATGGTTGCGCCCGAGCCGTAGGGGGGAACGAAATCTGCGTTTGCCGCAACGACCTGCTCCACTGCCTCAATGAATTTCTCCTCGGGGAACGCGGGCATCTCAAGTCTTCTCGCGCTATCCGCCATACGGGATGCGTTGAGGTCGGGACGGAAGGTCACGATGCGACCGTCCTGCGTGCGGTATGCCTTCAGACCCTCAAAGACGGTCTGCGCGTACTGGAATACGCCTGCACACTCGTTGAGCGTGATGGTTGCGTCCTCGGTGAGTCCGCCCTCATCCCACGCGCCGTTCTTGTAGTTGGAAACGTATCTCTTATCGGTCTGGACGTATCCAAAGCCCAGATTAGACCAATCAAGCTGCTTGTTACTCATCTGAATTTCTCCTTTTCGTTATGTATCCCGTGAAGGAATTACTTGTTGTAATCCTTGCCGAGGGTAAGAGCCTTCATATTCAGCTCCTTGAGAGCCGCCTTCTTGGGGGGAACGAGCTTTTCTACCACGCTCTCAACACCGTCGAAGGAAAGCTCGGGGTGGTTCTCGAGCAGATGACCGACGATGATCATATTCGCCAGCGTGGAGAGTCCCTCCTCCTTCGCCATCTGCGTTGCGGGAATGTAGAACACCTCTACGTCCTCTCTCTCGACCTTGGCGTCGATGAGCGAGGAATCCACGTAGATCTGTCCGCCCGATACGACCGAGTTGACGTACTTCTCAAGAGAAGGCAGGTTCATTGCGATGAGCACGCTCGGTGCGGTGATGATGGGAGAGCCGACGGGGGTATCGGACAAAATGACGTTGCAGTTTGCCGTACCGCCGCGCATTTCGGGGCCGTAGGAGGGGAGCCAGGATACCTGAAGCTCCTCAACAAGTCCCTTGTATGCCAAAAATTTACCGGAGAACAGGATGCCCTGTCCGCCAAAGCCTGCAATCAGAATCTCTGTGGTTTTCATTTCTCGGCAGCCTCCTTTGCAGCGGTTCTATCCTTGTATACGCCGAGAGGATAGTAGGGGAGCATATCGCTCTCGATCCACTCGAGCGCCTGCTTGGGCGTCATACCCCAGTTGGTGGGACAAGCGGAAACGACCTCGACCAGCGAGAAGCCCTTGCCCTCGATCTGATTCTGGAACGCCTTCTTGATCGCCTTCTTTGCGTTCTTGACGTTCTTGACGTTGTTGACCGCTACACGGGTGACGTACTCGGGGCCCTCCAGCGTTGCGAGCATTTCGCTGACTCTGATCGGCCAACCGCAGTGGTTGACGTCACGTCCGTAGGGAGAGGTCTGGGTGACCTGACCGGGAAGGCTGGTGGGTGCCATCTGTCCGCCCGTCATACCGTAGATCGCGTTGTTGACGAAAATGACGGTGATGTTCTCGTTTCTTGCCGCGGAGTGAACGGTCTCTGCCATACCGATGGAGGCAAGGTCTCCGTCACCCTGGTAGGTGAACACGACGTTATCGGGACGGCAACGCTTGATGCCCGTTGCAACAGCGGGCGCTCTGCCGTGTGCAGCCTCGATCATATCGCAGCTGAAATAGTCGTATGCCATAACGGCACATCCAACGGGCGCAACGCCGATCGTCTTGCCCTCGATTCCAAGCTCATCGATCGCCTCGGCTACCAAGCGGTGAATGATACCGTGGGGGCAACCGGGACAGTAATGAAAGGGTGCATCGGTGAGCGACTTCGGTTTTTCAAATACGATCGCCATAATTAAAACTCTCCTTTCTCTGCCTTGCGGATCGCAGACAGAACCTCATCGGGGGTGGGAATCATACCGCCTGCGCGGTTACAAAGCATAACGGGTCTGAGGCTCTCGGTTGCGAGCTTGACGTCCTCGATCATCTGACCCATGCTCAATTCAACGGAAACGAAGGACTTGACCTTGTCTGCCGCCGCTCTGAGTGCCGCCGTCGGGAAGGGCCAGAGGGTGATGGGACGGATGAGACCGACCTTGATTCCCTGCTTTCTCGCTTCCGCAACCGCGTTCTTCGCGATTCTGGAGGCAATACCGAATGCCACAACGCAGACCTCTGCGTCATCCATCATATATTCCTCCCACATTGCCTCGTTCTTTTCGATCTCGGCATACTTCTCAAAGCGCTCGAAGTTCTTCTTTTCAAGCTGATCGGGCTTGAGGTAGAGCGAATTGACCACGTTGTGCGGACGCTTGCACTCGGTACCCGTCAGTGCCCAGGGCTTTTCGTAAACGGTGGGCTCGGTATCCTCGAAGGTGATGGGCTCCATCATCTGACCGATGGTACCGTCCGCGAGGATCATAGAGGTCATCAGGTACTTATCCGCAAGGTCAAAGCCCTTGATGGTCAGGCTTGCCATCTCCTGCACCGACGCGGGAGCCAGGACGATCATACGGTAGTCGCCGTGTCCGCCGCCCTTGGTTGCCTGGAAGTAATCCGACTGCGAGGGCTGAATGCCGCCGAGTCCGGGGCCTCCGCGCTGTACGTTGACGACGAGTGCGGGAATATCCGAGCCCGCGATGTAGCTCAGTCCCTCTGCCTTGAGCGAGATTCCGGGGCTGGAGGAGGAGGTCATAACTCGCATACCTGCCGCTGCCGCGCCGTATACCATATTGATCGACGCGATCTCACTCTCCGCCTGAAGAAATACGCCGCCGATCTTGGGCATTTTCTTTGCCATATATGCGGCGATCTCCGTCTGAGGCGTAATGGGATATCCAAAATAGTGGCGGCAGCCTGCGCGGAGCCCAGCCTCCGCAATCGCCTCGTTACCCTTCATTAAAATTCTTTCTGCCATAATTTTCTCCATTCCGTCGCTATGCGACTGCAAAAATCCGTGCGTTGGCTACGCGGTCGAACGTCTCTTCCCCGTCGCCCTCGCCAATCTTATTTTTCAACAGTAATGATACAATCGGGGCACATCGTTGCACAGAAGGCGCAGCCGATGCATTTGTCAGCGTCCTTCATATACGCGGGCGAATATCCCTTGGGGTTGAGCTTATCCTGTGCGATTGCCAGGCACTTCTTGGGGCAAGCATCGACGCACAAGCCGCATCCCTTACACATATCCGTGTGAAACGTTACCTTACTCATTTTGTGATTCCTCCTATTCTGCGACCGTGTCGGACAGTGCTGGCACTGTCATTGCGGCAGGTCAAAATATTTTTTCTGAAGCGTCAGGGGCAGGAC
>JAZQWH010000221.1:0-5957 GCA_045632205.1 Eubacteriales bacterium | reverse complement strand
ACCATCTTTGCGTCGCGGACGTTCTTGTCGTCGGTGTCGAGCGCGTCCATAACGTCCTTCTCGCAGAATGCGAAGATCTCGTCGAACATATCGTGGTCAAGCTCGCAGGAGGGATACTCGAACTTCGGCTTGCCGACCTCGTCGATGATGCCGTTGATGAAGCCGAGCAGATCCTTGATCTCCTCGTGAGCCTTCATGATCGCGTTGTACATCGTGTCGTCGTCGACCTCGTTTGCACCTGCCTCGATCATAACGACCTTCTTCATGCTTGCGGCAACGGTGAGCTGGAGATCGCTCTTCTTCTGCTGCTCAGCGGTGGGGTTGACCACGATCTCGCCGTCAACAAGACCCATGAACACGCCGCCGATCGGGCCGTTCCACGGAATGTCGGAGATGGAGAGAGCGGTGGATGCACCGATCATTGCGGTGATCTCGGGAGAGCAGTCGGGATCAACGGACATTACGGTCAGCGTGAGCGCAACGTCGTTGCGGAGATCCTTGGGGAAGAGGGGACGGATGGGGCGGTCGATGACACGGGAGGTCAGGACAGCCTTCTCGGAGGGCTTACCCTCGCGCTTGAGGTAGCCGCCGGGGATCTTGCCCGCAGCATACATACGCTCGTCAAAGTCTACCGAAAGGGGCAGAAAATCGATGCCGTCGCGAGGCTTCTCGGAAGCGGTCGCGCAGCAGAGGACAACGGTGTCACCGTAGCGGCAGAGCACCGAGCCGTTCGCAAGGCCTGCCATTTTACCCGTCTCAATGACGAGCGGTCTGCCTGCGAGGGTGTACTTGAACACCTTGTAGTTCTTGAACTCCATAGCGGAGCTGATGGGATTGGACATTTTCATTTCCTCCGTTTTTTGTATTTTTTGTTACGGAGGTTTAGCACTTACCCTCGCTCCCGAACGCCGCTCGGGGGCACGGGTAACTGCTAATCCGCCCGTAACTTTTTGTTGAAAAATTTGTGGATGGGGGCATAAGACAACAATGGGGAGGAGAGCAGTGCCTCAAGGTGCTGCCCTCTCTCCCGATGTGTGTCTTATTTTCTCAGACCGAGCTTTGCGACGATGGCACGGTAGCGCTCGATGTCAACCTTCTGGAGGTAGCCAAGGAGATTTCTTCTGTGACCGATCATCTTCTGAAGACCGCGACGGCTGTGGAAGTCCTTCTTGTTGTTCTTCAGATGTGCGGAGAGATTGTTGATGCGGGAGGTGAGGATCGCGATCTGAACCTCGGGGGAACCCGTATCGCCTTCGTGGGTTGCGTACTCTGCGATGAGAGCGAGCTTTTCGTCTTTCTGCATGGTTTTTTTCACCTTTCAAAAAATATTTTTCGATGCGTTTCACACAGCAATCGGCGGGTGAAATGTCGCGTAGCGACCTGATACCCGATAACCGTGCTCACGTCATACGTACCGTATTATACCACACTTTTTTCGGTTTGTAAATAGCTTTTTGAATTTTTTACATTATAAAATAAAAAATATTTCGATTCTTTTCGCGTTTTGGGGATTTCAACCGAAAAAACGTGTGTTCCGCGTGCGATCAGCTCTCGTCGTCGAGCTTGAGCACCGCCATAAACGCCTCGGGCGAGACCTGCACCGAGCCGAGCTGGCGCATCTTCTTCTTACCCTCCTTCTGCTTTTCCAGCAGCTTCTTCTTACGGGTAATGTCGCCGCCGTAGCACTTGGCAAGGACGTCCTTACGCATTGCCTTGACGGTCTCACGCGCGATGATCTTGGAGCCGATCGACGCCTGGATGGGCACCTCGAAGAGCTGTCTCGGAATGTTATCCTTGAGCTTCTCCGCGATCTTGCGTGCGCGTCCGTATGCCTTGTCCTCGTGGACGATGAAGGAGAGCGCGTCCACCTGCTCGCCGTTGAGCAGGAAATCGAGCTTGACGAGCTTGCTTGCCTCGTAGCCCTTCAGCTCGTAGTCGAGCGACGCATATCCGCGCGAGCGGCTCTTGAGCGCGTCGAAGAAATCGTAGATGATCTCGTTGAGGGGGAGGTCGTAGTGCAGCTCCACGCGGGTGGGATCGAGGTATTTCATATCGAGGAAGTTTCCGCGCCTGGTCTGGCAGAGATCCATCAGACCGCCCACGTAATCGACGGGGGTGATGATGTTTGCCTTGACCATCGGCTCGTACGCGATCTCGATGGCATCGGTTGCGGGGTAGTTGGAGGGGTTGTCGATGCGTACGGTCTCGCCGCTCTTGAGCTTGATCTCGTAGATAACGCTGGGGGCGGTGGTGATGAGGTCGAGGTTGAACTCTCTCTCAAGTCGCTCCTCGATGATCTCCATATGGAGAAGCCCCAAAAATCCGCAGCGGAAGCCAAAGCCGAGCGCAATGGAGGTCTCGGGCTCGAAAACGAGCGCGGCGTCGTTGAGCTGAAGCTTTTCGAGCGCGTCGCGGAGGTCTCCGTAGCGTGCGCCGTCCGCGGGATAGATGCCCGCATAGACCATCGGATTGACCGATTTGAAGCCGGGGAGGGGGGTTTTTGTGGGATTTGCCGCGAGCGTGACGGTGTCGCCCACGCGCGTCTCGCCAATGCTCTTGATGGATGCGGTGAGGTATCCGACCTCTCCCGCGCGCAGGCAATCGCCCTTTTTGAGCCCGAACGGCTCCATCGTGCCGACGTCCACAACGTCAAAGACTGCGCCCGTGCTCATCAGCTGGATCCTGTCTCCGCTCCTGACCTCGCCGTCCATTACGCGGACGTTGACGACGACGCCGAGGTAGCTGTCGTAGTAGGAATCGAAGATGAGCGCCTTGAGGGGTGCGCTCTCGTCTCCCTCGGGGGAGGGGATCTGCGCGACGACCGCCTCAAGCACGTCGTGGATGTTGAGTCCCGTTTTTGCCGAGACCGCGGGGCAATCCTCTGCGGGAATTCCGATGACGTCCTCGATCTCCGCGCGGCATTTCTCCACGTCTGCGGAGGGGAGGTCGATCTTGTTGATGACGGGGATGATCTCCAGGTTTGCGTCTACCGCGAGGTAGGCGTTTGCCAGCGTCTGCGCCTCAATTCCCTGCGTTGCGTCCACAACGAGAAGCGCGCCGTCGCAAGCGTTGAGCGAGCGCGAGACCTCGTAGTTGAAGTCGACGTGGCCGGGGGTGTCGATGAGGTTAAAGACGTAATTTTCCCCGTTGTCGGCGGTGTAATCGAGCTTGACGGCGCGCGCCTTGATGGTGATGCCGCGCTCACGCTCCAGCTCCATATTGTCGAGCAGCTGCTCCTCCATATCGCGCGTTGCCACCGTGCGGGTGGATTCCAGAATGCGATCGGCAAGCGTCGATTTGCCGTGGTCGATGTGCGCGATGATGGAAAAATTGCGGATGTGGTTTTGTCTTTCGGATTTTTGCACGTCTGTGACCGTACCTTTCCTTTTGGAATTTCATCATCCCTTATTATATCGTATTTTTCTCCGTCTTTCAAGAGATTTACAATATTTTTCTTTCTAACAAGGAATAAAAGTTGTTTGACAGCAATATTTGTCCGAAAAAAACCTAAATGTGTCTTGAAAAAAGCGAAAAAAAGACTTATACTGTCAGTAGTGATACAATCTGTGAAAGGATGTGTAAGAGCAATGGAAATGAAGAAAATGAAGGCGGCGGTCGTCGGCTACGGCGGAATGGGCGGCTGGCACGCAAATCACCTGCTGAACAGCGACGTTGCCGAGCTTGCGGGAATTTACGATATCGATCCGAAGAAGAGCGAGCTTGCAAGAAGCCGCGGCATTCGTGCCTACGAGACCTACGAGGAGCTGCTCGCCGACCGTGACGTCGAGCTTTTGACGGTTGCCATCCCCAACGACGTCCACGAGGAGGTCGTCATCAAGGCGCTCAACGCGGGCAAGAACGTCATCTGCGAGAAGCCCGTAACGCTTTCGATGGAGTCGCTTGAGCGTATGATCGCGGCGGCAGAGAAGAACGGCGTTCGCTTCACCGTTCACCAGAATCGCCGTTGGGACGTCGATTATCTCGCCATGCAGAAGATCCACGATTCGGGCGAGATCGGAAAGGTCCTCAATATCGAGTCGCGCATCCACGGCAGCCGCGGAATCCCCTCCGATTGGCGCGGGATCAAGCAGTACGGCGGCGGTATGCTCTACGATTGGGGCATCCATCTCATCGACCAGATCCTGATGATCTTCGGCTTCGACCAGGTCGAGAGCGTCTATTGCATCGTCGATAACATTACCAACAAAGAGGTTGACGACGGCTTCCGTCTCGATCTCAACTTCAAAAACGGCAGCCGCGCAACCATTGAGGTGGGGACCTATAACTTCATCGCAATGCCGCGCTTCTATATGCGTGCCGAAAAGGGTACCGCGCTCATCACCGATTGGCGCGAGGAGGCTCAGGTCGTCAAGTGCAAGCATTGGCACGAGAGCGAGGTCATCCCCGTTCAGACCGCCGCAGGCCTGACCAAGACCATGGCGCCTCGCGACGAGGTCACCACCGATACCTACCGCGTTCCGCGCCCCGCGTCCGACGTCCACGATTATTATCGCCATTACGTCAACGCCATCCGTACCGGCGCCGCTCAGGACGTGACCTACGATCAGATGCGTGCTGACCTCCGCGTCATCCTCGCCGCCTTCGAGTCCGCTGAGACCGGTAAAGTCGTGAAATTTTAAGGGATATATGATGTTTTATGCGGGGGAGGAAGGGGATTTCTTAAGGAGAAATCCCCTTCCTACCCCGCACCCCCTCCATCCCAAAGACCTTCCTGTAAGGGAAAAAGTATAATAGATTTGTTAGTCTGTGCCTCTGACGTTAGTTAGGGGCGCGTTTTGTGGGGAAATCTTTTGCAAAAGTTTACCCAACACCCCTTTCAAAAACTTTTAAAAAGTTTTTGAGGGATTGATAAGATTTTTTAGTCTGTGCCACTGACTTTTGTCAGGGGTGCAGGCTTTTTTGCTTGCGGACAGCTTTTCAGATTTGCTGCCGCACATTTTTTAGGGGCCGCCAACCCTAAAAAATCCATAAAGTTAGTTTGCCCTCGGCATATCATTCATTACCGCATCGCCGCTTCGCTACCCTAAAAAATCACCGATATTACTTTACCTTTGTATGTGTTGTTTTCTCTGCACACAATAGCCTTCCCCAGCGGGGAAGGTGGCGCGCCGCAAGGCGTGACGGATGAGGAGAACGTGTCTGCACAATTATAAACCCGTGTGTCATCCTGAGCGGAGAGCGAAGCTCGGAGTCGAACTTTCACGGAGCGACGAGGGAGCGGCGTGAAAGCGCGAGATGCATTGCATCGAAGCGGGATCTACGATGGGACGTCGTTGACTTTTCAAAGGAAAGTAACATTTGCGACAAAGGGCATATCGCATCCCTTCGCAGATCTCTGCCTCGCTACGCTCGTTGGTTTTGCTCCGTTCATTCTTCACTCCGCAAAACTTCGACTTCGGACTTCGTCCTCCGCTCAAGATGACACTCAGGTTTATGTTTTTGTGCAAAATCCCCATCGTGGGAGTTGTTCGCACCGTAATAAGGGCGGCTGATCGGAGCGGCACGTTGCCGCCCGCATCGTGACCGAGCCGCAGCGAGAAGTGGTACCAAAATCTCCAAAGTAACATCGGTGAGCGTTTAGGGTGGTGGCACCTAAACGCTCGCGGCAGCTATTGTTCGGAACTGTAAGAGAAACGAAAAAGTCTGTCTCACTGCCTAAGGACAGTGGCACAGACTAATAAATTCAATTCACCCAAAAACTTTTTTAAAAGTTTTTGAAGGGGTTATAGGGGGAACTTTTGCAAAAGTTCCCCCTAACAAATCCCCAATAACTAATAAATCCTCAACAATCCACTTGAAATTTTTTTGGATAGGTGATATAATGAAGGCATCACCCAAGACACGGAGGAAATGAGAGATGAAGAAGCAGAAGGTTGACGTAGCGGCGTACATATGGCCTGCATATTCGGGCGCGGAGCCGAGAAACCACATTTTCT
>JAZQWH010000220.1:0-26802 GCA_045632205.1 Eubacteriales bacterium | reverse complement strand
GACCGGTACTCTACCAGCTGAGCTATACCCCTGTATGTGCTTTTTTCTCACACACCCGATATTATATCACATCTTTTTTATAATTGCAATACCTTTTTGAAATCTTTTTCCTCTTTTTTTGCATCAAATCAAAGGATGTCGGGATGCAATTGACGGGATTTGGGAAAAAGAAGCCCTTCGGAGGGCGCTCGTCGCTTATTTTGTCAAATCCTATTGATTTATATGAAAAAATGTGATATAATAAAATAGATTATATCTTAGTATAGAAGGAAAAGGGATGGTGTCGCATGAAGAAAAATGTAAAAATCAGCATCATAGGATCCTGTGTCTCGCGCGATGCGTTCGAGATCCCGAAGGGGATGAAGGAATACGGAAAGAACGAGCCGACCTATGAGATAGAGCGCTTTGTGCAGAGTATTTCTCCGCTTTCTGCTGTCACTCCTGCGATTGAACCGATGATTGCGGATGCTCTTGTTGAGGAACTGCAATATTCCGCAGCATCCAATTTCCACAAGCGATGCTTCACGCTTGACGTACGGAATTCCTGGGAGGAATATTTGGGAGAGGTGAAGTCGGATTGGCTTGTCGTTGATATGAGCGTTGCAAGATTTTCTTGCCGACGCATCGGTCGCGGCTACGTCAGCGCGGATGACTCCCTGAAGCTGATTTTTAACGGCGTTGCAGAGGAAGCGATGCGAAAGTGTCCCACCGTTCGCCGCCTTACCGAAGGCGATCTTCTACGCATCGACGATCTTGACGAGAAGAAGACCGAGGCGATCTATCGCGAATATTTTCGCCGCTTGAGCAAGCTGTATCCGCAGAAGCGTATTGTGGTTATGGAGGTCAGAAACGTAACCACTCATGTGGATTGCAAGCATGGCACGGTGGCACCCTCGTTTGAGCTTATGAACGAGAAATATCGCACCGAGAATGCGATCATTGACCGTGCGTATGCATACGCTAAGACCTTTTTGCCCAATGCGCACTTTATTGAGGCGCTTCCCACCTCGTTTGGAGACGTTTACCATAAGTGGGGGAGACACGAGCTTCACTATGCCGATCAGGTATATCTTTATTATTACCGTGCTCTTGAGATCATTACGCAGAAAAAGACGAACGGTGAGAGTGAAGAGGCTGCTTTGCGTTCCCTTTGGGAGAGCTATACCGCAAAGCTGTTCCAACAGTACACCGATCTGGTTGCGAACGGATTCCGCTCCGAGCGCAGTCTGCTTTGCGTGGAGGATTGCGCAAGGACAGGTGAGTTTGCGGTAAATGGCGTAAAGCTGACACTCCGCGAGGACTTTGGATTTGAGGCAAAGGGAATTGCCTCGGATGAGACGATCTTTTATCTTTGTCAGAGTGATAAAAATCCCTTGGGGGGATGGAAGCAGCTTTCAATGAAGCTTGAGCCGGGCAAATATCTGTTTACAACGAGGATCAAGACCGAACCGAATCGCGCGTTCGTTCAGCTTGTTTTGTTTGCGGAGGGAGAAGAGCCGAGATGGATCTCGGGAAATCTTTCCACGGAGATAGAATTGAATCACACCTATACACATCTGCTGGTGAGACTTGTGGTTCGCCCCGGTGTGGCAGTAGAGGTGGCGGGCAGAATCAGTCTGGAACGGCTGTCCTGATCCTTTTGCTGAGTTGATACTACTTGAAATAACCGAAAAGAGGTAGGAACGAATGAACAACAGTGTTGTAAAAATTTCACCGGAGCTTTGTACGGGCTGCGGCGCGTGCTACAACAAGTGCCCTGTTGGGGCAATCTCTATGCAAACGAGTGCCGAGGGATTTCGTGTGCCGATTGTAGATGAGGCGAGATGCGTCAACTGCGGTGTGTGTCTTAAGGCCTGTGCGGTAGAGCATCCGTTGGAGCTGAACGCAGAGCCGGATTGTTATGCAGCCTGGAACGGGGAAGAGCTTCGCTTGAAGAGCTCCTCCGGTGGATTCTTCTCTGTGCTTGCAGAGGACGTTCTGGCTTCCGGCGGAGCTGTTTGCGGAGCGGCATATTCTGCAGATTACCGCGAGGTACACCACGTATGGGTGGAGCGCACGGAGGATCTGCAAGCGATTCGCGGCTCAAAATATCTGCAAAGCTCAACGGGGGAGACCTACCGACAGACCGAAAAGATCCTTTTGCAGGGAAGACGTGTACTGTATACGGGTACTCCTTGCCAGGTCGCGGGAATCAAGCGTTACCTTGGAAAGGATTATGCGAATCTGATTCTTGTGGACATTGTTTGCCACGGTATCCCCTCTCCCGAGGTGTACAAATCATACGTGGATGAGCTTGCAAAGGGTGCTAAGATCGAGCGAATGGACTTCCGCGAAAAGGCGCATTGGGGTTGGGGAACCGCAACCTCGCTCTTTACCGATAACGGAGCGGTCTACCGCAACGATTGCTTCAAGGATCCTTATTTAAGAGGATTTCTGACCGGGTTGATCACGAGAAAATGCTGTGATTCCTGCCCGTATACCAAAATCAACCGTGTGGGCGATTTTACTCTGGGCGATTTCTGGGGAGTCGGTACGTTGGATGCGGCTTGCGACGACAATAAGGGAACCTCCCTTGTCCTTGTCAATACGGAAAAGGGGCGCCGTTGGATGGAGTTGCTTGGTGAGCGCTGTGCGATGCTCAAAAAATTCGATACGTCGGCAGTTGTTGAGCTTGCAAAAACGAGGAACGGTCAGCTGCTTTCACCTACGGGAAAAAATATGAAGCGCAATCGCTTCTTTGAGGCGTTTGCGGAAAACGGCGGAAGCTTCCATAAGGCGTATGAGTCCGCAATGCGTAAATATGACGTCGGTTACGTCGGATGGTGGGATAGCCGCAACTACGGAAGCGCCTTGACCAGCTTTGCGATGAACCGCACACTTCGTAAAATGGGCAAGACTGTGCTGATGCTGGAGCACGGCTGGATCAAGCCAGAGGATGATGAGCGGTCTTACGGAATGCAGTTTGCGCGCCGCTTCTTTGAATGCAGCTCCATTACGCGCGAGAAGAATTACAATCGCTTCAACGATCATTGCGAAACCTTCCTGGTTGGATCGGATCAGCTCTGGAACTGGGAGAATATCAGGCACGAGCCGTATTTCTATTTTTTGAATTTTGCTTATAACGATCACAAAAAGATTGCGTATGCCACCTCCTTTGGAGACGATTGGAGCACCTATCCCGAGCATACCCGTCTCAGAGTGGGATATTATATGAGCAAGTTCGATGCGATTTCCGTTCGCGAAAAGAGCGGAGTTGACGTTTGCCGCCATGAATTTGATGCCGAGGCGACACACGTGATGGATCCCGTATTTCTTTGCGATGAGGAATCCTACCGTGAGGTGATCGCGCTCTCTGCGTACAATGAGGATAAGCCTGCACGCTATCTCTTCTCCTATATTCTTGACCCGACCGAGGATAAGATCAAGATGGTCAGAGATACTGCAAAGCAGCTCAATATGCCGTACCGTATTGCGATCGATGCGCTTGGGAATATTGATGAGAAATCCGGAAAGGTAATTGAAGAGCTTCTCGCCAATGATCCGTGTGTGGTCAAACAGCCACGTATTGAGGATTGGCTCTGCCTCCTGGAGGGCTCCTCCTTTGTGGCAACCGATTCTTTCCACGGCTTCTGCTTCTCTATGATCTTTAAAAAGCCGATGATCGCGTATATGAACGCGCGTCGCGGCAGCGCGAGATTTGAGAGCATTGCCGAGCTTGCGGGATTGAAGAACCGTCTCGTTTATTCCACGGCACAGATCGAGGAGAGACGTCTGTTGCGTGAAAAGATTGATTTTAAGGCAGTTAAACAGCGCTTGGATGAGAAGATTGAAATGAGCCGACGTTGGCTTGAGAATGCACTCAATGCAAAAAAGCGTCAACCGAGTGTTAAGGAATTGCTCCTGTGGAAGTGTATTGAGCACGACGGAAAAATTCACAAGCTGGAAACCGATGCGCTCCGTACAGAGGTGGATGCACTTCGAGCACGCTTGGAAAATCTTGAAAAGCTTCTCCAAAAATCAGAAGATTGATCTGCAAATCATAAAATCATTTCGACGAAAAGAAGGTTTAAAATGAAAAACAATTTAACGGTAAAACTACTGATCTGTTATCATAAGCCCGACGTTCTGTTCAAGGATGACATTTTGACGCCTATTCACGTAGGACGCGCGCAGGCGAAGGCTTCGAAAAATCCGAGCCTTGCGTGGATGGAAGAGAATATGATCGGAGACGATACGGGCGACCATATTTCCGATAAAAACTATTGCTATAATGAGCTGACGGCGCCTTATTGGGCGTGGAAGAATTACGAGAATTTAGGCTCTCCCGACTATATTGGTCTGATGCATTACAGACGCCATTTCATCTTTGATAAGAAAAAGGATCTCGGTGTGGTGGAGTTTGAGGGGCTTGACGGGAACTACCTGCAGTCTATTCAGTATTCTCCCGAGCGTGTCCGCGAGCTGGTGTCGGGAAATGACATCGTTTACTATCGCGGTCAGGTCAGCAATATTTATGAGCATTATCGCGAGAACCATAAGATCGAGGATCTGGAGCTTGCGCTGAAGGTGATTGATGAGCTTTCTCCTTCGTATTCCAAGATTGCGAAGGAATACGTTTCGGGGAATACGGGCTGCTTCTGCAATATGGCGATTTTCTCCAAGGAGATGTTTTTTGAGTATTGCGAGTGGCTCTATCCGATCCTGAATGCAGTGTTCGCTTGTGTGGATATGAGCGAGAAGAGATTCTTTATTTCCGAGCGTCTGACGGGAATCTTCATTGCCAAGAAGATCGAGGAGGGTCGTCGCGCGCTGCCGCTCGCTACCAGCTTCGTGCACGCGGAATACCGTATTCCCGTTGCGCTCCCGCTTGACCGTGAGCATCTCTTTGAGACTGCCGTTACGATGCAGTCCTTCCTGATCAATGCAAAGCGAACCACACATATCGACTTTTATTTGCTTGCAGACGGCGTGGATGACGCGACGCGCGCGGGCTTGGAGTGCCTGCTTGAGGCGAGACCCGATTTCGGTCTCCGCTACGTAGACGTTGGTACATTTTGTCGCGAGAAGGGCATTGAGGACGTAATCGGGAAGGATCGGCTGTATCCGTTCCTTGTGTCCGAGTTGGTTGGCGGAAAGTGCCTGTACGTTACCCGCAACGTGATTGCGATGCGTGATATTGAAGAATTCTTCCGCCTTTGCTCGGTTGACGATTTCTGGATCTGCGGTACAGGTGTACGCGAAGCGGACGGAAGGACGGAGTGGATGGGAAGCTCCTGCGTGATCAATACCAAGCGTATGAAGGACCACAAGGTCTTTAATGCGTTTGTGGAATGCTACCGTCGCGGCGAGGAGGCTCCGAGTGCCTTGATCGAGGCGGTCTGCCACGATCAGTTTGCGCTTTACGCCGACTGGTTCTGGGTGAATGCGAATGAGGATGCGCTGCTTGTTCCAAAGGAAAAGAAGCGCACGAAATTGCAAAATGCGGCTGTTTGGCACCCATTGATTTGCTATACCGATGCGGCTCATCCGACCGTAAATATTCAAGCAACCTATGCGAATTTCTGGTGGAACGTTGCGGGAACCGTTACGGCACCCATCCCCTTTGACGTAGATCCCACACAGGCGATCGAGGCGATGATCGAGGATCAGAAGGTGATGAATGAGCTTAAGGAATTGCTTCAGCCGACGCCGAAGGAGCCGGGTATTATCGGAAAAATCCTGCGCTACTACCGCCAGTTTGGCTTCAAGGCTACTGTAAAAAGATTCAAATCGAAGGTTTTTGGGGGGTAAAAAAGAGCTATGGATAAAATTTTAGTATCGATCCTGGTACCCGTATATAATACCTCGCAATATTTGAGAACCTGCTTGGACAGTCTTGTCGGACAAACGCTCAAGAACGTGGAGATCATCTGCGTCAATGACGGCTCGACTGACGATTCTCCCGAAATTCTTGAGGAATACGCGCAGAAGTACCCTCAGATCAAGGTCATTCACAAGCCTAACGGAGGCTTGCCCTCTGCGAGAAATGCGGGAATTGACAACGCGGTTGGCGAATACGTCGGATTTGTCGATTCGGATGATTACGTCGAGGTTACGATGTTCGAAAAGCTTTATAAGGCGGCGGTTTCGAAATCCTCTGACATTGTCGTTTGCGGAGCGGAGATCTTCCCCGAGGATCCGGCCCCCACCCAATGGTTGCGTGACGTGCTTTCTCCACGTGATTGTCATTATGAGGAATTTACGCCCGACGTTCTCTTCAAGGAGCAGGGCGCGCGTCCCTTTATTTGGCGTAACCTGATCCGTCGGGATCTGCTCATCCGTGAAAACATCCGCCTCAAGGAGGATATCGTTCTTGGTGAGGATCAGGCGCTGCAGTTCAAGGTCTTTCCAAAGGCAAAGGGGATCACCTTCCTTTCGGATAAGCTGTATCACTACTGCTGGTACCGTCCCGGCTCGATCATGAGCGCGGCAACGGGAAATCGCTTTACGATGCGTGTGGAAAAGCATACCAATCTTTGCCTCCACGTTATGGATGAATTGGAGAAGAGCGAGAGGTGCGAGGAGATGCGCAAGGATACGCTCGTTTGGATTGCGGATCTCTTGTATGATGATTTTATCAAGCTTCCTTACGCTGACCGTAAGAAGATTGCCGAGAGGCTGACTGCCCGTCTGGATACGTTTGGATACTGGCAGCATCACAACACCTTTGAGCCGCATATCTCGGATATGTTCCGCTATTTCTACTTTATTGCGAAGTCGCCGGCTCCCGAGGCGGTTGAGGCGTCGATCGTGGTCAATCTCTATAACAGCAGCGATTGCTTTGCGGAGTTTGAGCAGAGTGTACGCACGCAGACGCTCAAGAACGTTGAGATCATTTTCATCAACAATGCGGCAGACGGTGCAACCTATCTGCTTTTGCACAGATGGCTGACCTCCGACTACCGTGTCCGCGTATTCAATCACGCTTATGAGCCTCTTTCGGTCACCTTCAACGAGGGACTTGGTATGGCAGTGGGCAGAACCGTGCTCTTTGCGGATTCACACGATTTTCTTTCCTCGCCCACGTCGCTTGAGGAGCATATCCGCGCACTGGACGAAAAGAATGCGGATCTTGCAACCGCAAATCCTGCCGCTTGTGCTGACCGTGCCGTTTTGGAGGGCTATAATTTCTATGAGATCCTCTTCAAGCGCGAGTTCCTGACCCGTTCGGAATTGGTGTTTGAGGAATATCACGCGCTGACAACCAAGGCGTTTGCAACCCGTGCAATTCTGCTTTCCGAGAAGATCGCTTTGTTGGCGGATGCGCTTCCCATTGTGCGTTGCCGCTCGCTTTGGCGTAGAGATTGGGTCTATACCAAGCAGGCAAACGCGTGGCTGACGGGATATCTGGAAATGCTTCGCCTTACGGGTGACGAGGGGATGGTACAGGCACATCGCAAGCTTGTGGATGAATTGAACAGTGACAAAATGCTGCAGATCATTCTCAATGCGACGAATGCGTATCTGATGCATCCCGAGGAATGCCCCAACGGAGAGAATTCTCAGAGTGAAACCTTCCGCTTGCTTTGCGAGATCAACCGTGTGCTTCGTTTTGATTATCTTGGAAGTC
The DNA here is from genome assembly GCA_045632205.1 of Eubacteriales bacterium. GTDB lineage: Bacteria > Bacillota > Clostridia > Oscillospirales > CAG-272 > UMGS1865. The sequence goes on along the minus strand of JAZQWH010000220.1, from coordinate 19,193 downwards.
ATTCGGCGGGAACACTGCGCTTGCTTCGCGAGTTTGTGAACAGAAGACACGCATTTCTGACAGGTGTTATGAAATATTGATTCTTGAACGGAGGAACCAAAAAATGAAAACATACGATTATCTGATCGTTGGTGCGGGATTGTTCGGTGCGGTGTTTGCTTATGAGGCAACACAGAGAGGCAAGAAGTGCCTCGTTATCGATAAGAGAAATCACATCGGCGGTAACATTTACTGCGAGAAGATCGAGGACATCAACGTCCACAAGTACGGTGCGCATATTTTCCACACCTCCGATAAGAGCGTGTGGGAGTACGTCAACCGCTTTGCGGAGTTCAATCACTATATCAACTCGCCCGTTGCGGTTTATCACGACGAGCTTTACAATCTGCCCTTCAATATGAACACCTTCAGCAAGATGTGGGGCATCAAGACGCCCGCAGAGGCAAAGGCGAAGATCGCAGAGCAGATCGCTGAGCTTGGCATTACCGATCCGCAGAATCTGGAGGAGCAGGCGCTCTCTCTGGTTGGACGTGACGTTTACGAAAAGCTGGTCAAGGAGTACACCGAAAAGCAGTGGGCGAGAGATTGCAAGGAGCTTCCCGCATTCATCATTCGCCGTCTGCCGCTCCGCTTCACCTATGACAACAACTATTTCAACGATCGCTATCAGGGTATTCCGATCGGCGGTTACACGCCTATCATCGAGAAGATGCTGGTTGGCTCCGACGTGCTTCTTGACACCGATTACTTTGAGTTCATCAAGAAAAACGAGGGCATTGCCGCAAAGACCGTCTTTACGGGACAGATCGATCGCTTCTTCGATTTCAAGCTTGGTGTTCTCGAATACCGTAGCGTGAGATTTGAGACCGAGGTGCTTGACGAGGAGAACTACCAGGGTAACGCGGTGGTCAACTATACCTCCAAGGAGCAGCCCTACACGCGTATCATTGAACACAAGCACTTTGAGTTCGGTAAGCAGCCCAAGACCGTCATTTCCAAGGAGTATTCCTCCGAGTGGAAGAGCGGTGACGAGCCTTACTATCCCATCAACAACGACCGAAACAACTCGCTCTACCAACAGTACGAGGCTCTGGCAAAGCAGACTCCCAACGTCATTTTCGGCGGACGTCTCGGTCAGTATAAGTATTACGATATGGACAAGGTCATTCTCGCGGCGCTTGATGCGGTGAAGACCGAGTTTGGAAACTGACAGACGCTTGCAGAGGAAGGTCCGTTTGGACGTTCCTCTGCATCTCTGTATCTAAAAGAGGATGATTTATGAAACGTGAACCCCGCGTGAAGCTGCTGATCTGCTATCATAAGCCCGATACGCTCTTGCAGGACGAGATCCTCACGCCCATCCACGTCGGACGCGCGATTGCAAGAAAAAAAGGCTCTCCGACACTTGAATGGATGGAAGCGCATATGATCGGAGACGATACGGGAGAGAATCTTTCCCTGCAAAACGGCGCCTACAACGAGCTGACCGCAACCTATTGGGCGTGGAAAAACTACGGTGCGCTGGGCGATCCCGATTACGTCGGTCTGATGCATTACAGAAGGCACTTTTTCTTCGATCCCGCGCGCGATCTCGGCTTTGTCGAGCGCGATGGGATGGGGGAAGAATACCTCGATTTTCTTTCCTATTCGCCGCGTCGTGTGCAGGAGCTGGTCGAGGGGCAGGATATTGTATATTACCGCGGAAGGGTCAGTGAGATCTACGGACATTACCGCGAAAATCATAAGATCGAGGATTTCGATCTGGCGCTCCGCATTCTGGAGGAGCTTCACCCCGAGGATTCCGCTGTCGCGCGGGCGTTTGTCAAGGGGGATACGGGCTGCTTCTGCAATATGGCGATCTTTTCCAAGGAGGTCTTTTTTGCCTATTGCGAGTGGCTGTTCCCGATTCTTGAGGAGTTTGCGCGCCGCGTGGATATGACCGAGAAGCGGTTTTTTATTTCCGAGCGGCTTACGGGTATTTTTGTGGCAAAGATGGAAGCCGAGGGAAAACGTACGCGTCCGCTCGCGTCCTGCTTTGTGCGCACGGAGTATCGAATTCCCGTGGTGATGCCCTTTGAAGCGTCTCGCGCCTTCGAGCTTGCTGTGACGATCCAATCCCTTCTGACGCACGCAAAGCCTACCACGCATCTTGATTTTATCTTTCTATCCAACGGCGAGATCGGAGAATGGGAGACGAGGCTTTCGTCGCTTTTGTCCGCGCGTGCGGATTTTTCGATGCGCACGGTAGATCTGAAGAAATTTTGCGAGCAGTATGGGGCGGAGCACCTGCTCTTGCATCCCGCGCTCTATCCGCTTCTTATTGCGGAGGCGGTGGAGGAGCTTGGAAAATGCTTCTACCTGACGCCTGACGTGATTGTAACGCGCGATATTGAGGAGTTCTTCCGCTTATGCTCGGTGGACGATTTTTGGATCGTCGGCGACGGCAGAAAAACGGAGGACGGATCGATTGAATGGCAGGGAGGATCCTGTGTCATTCAATGCGAACGGATGCGCGCGCACGGTGTGCTGAAAAGGCTGCTTGCGAGCGAGGAAAATGAAGTGCGTGAGGCACTTTTGGCTACCTGTGAGGGAGAATATTCTGTTTATCCCACGTGGTTTTGGTATCTTGCGGGAGAGACGGAGGGAGAGCGTGAGGAGGTTTACGCAGAGGTAATGCGCCATCCCTTACTCTGCTATCAAGCAGATGCGCGCCCCATGCAAACGGGACCGAGCAGCCACGAGGCGATCCTTTGGTGGGAGCTTGCTTCGACGTTGCCGCGCGAGTGGAAGGACGGAGAGTGGATTCGGATGCAGATCTCATCCCTTCCGCGCCCGAGCTTGGTGACGAGAGTTTTGCGCTACTGTAGGAGATACGGAATTCGCTCAACGCTTCGCCGCTTTTGGCAGAAGATTTTGAGAAAATAAAGAAGAAAACGCACGGCTGCTGCCGTGCGTTTTTTATTGCATTTTTTCTTATGATTGCATCAAAGCATCCGAGAGTGCCGTAAAGTCCTTGATGTCCAGACGCTCGCCGCGAATGGTGGGGTCAAAGCCGCAGGCGCGGATCGCCTCGTCGATCCTTGCGCGGTCGAATTCGGGAAGCCCCGCATCGAGCGCATTGATCAGTGTTTTTCTTCTCTGTCCGAACGCCGCCTTGATGGTGCGGAAGAGCATCTCCTCGCTCTTGGGCACACAGGGCTTGCTTTCGTGATAGAGACGGATGGAGATGACCGTGGAATTGACCTTGGGTGCGGGGACAAAGCGATCGGCAGGAACGGTGAAGAGCTTTTGCGCCTCTCCGTAGTAGGCAAGCACCGCTGTGATCGCGCCGTAATCCTTGCTTCCCGCCTTTGCGCAAAGACGGTCTGCCACCTCTGCCTGGATCATAATGTTGATCGTCTCAAAGGGCAAGCGGCTCTCAAGCAGCTTCATCAGAATGGGTGTAGTAATATAATAGGGAAGATTTGCGCACACCGAAACGGGACCCTGCGCAAAATAGGGCGCGAGGAGGGTGTCGAGATCGGTCTGCATTACGTCCTGATTGATCACCTTGACGTTGGGGAAGCTGCCGAGGGTGTAGGAGAGGACGGGGATGAGCCCACGGTCGATCTCCAACGCCACCACGCGCTCTGCGCGCAGTGCCAGCTCATAGGTCAGCGTGCCGATTCCGGGGCCGATCTCCAGCACGGTCATATTGGTCTTGTCACAGCAGGAATCCGCAATGTCCTCCACTACCGTACGGTCGGTCAGAAAGTTCTGACCAAACTCCTTTCGGAAGGTGAGATTGAACATAGACATGATCTGTCGGACTGTTTTTAAATCACATAAATTCATTCTGTACCTCGGTTTATTTGAGATACTGATATTTTACTATATTTGCGCCGTTTTGTCAACCGTGCGAACGTGAAATCTGCCCTGCGCGACAAAATTTTATTGACTTTGCGTGCCTTGCGTGATATAATAACTGTGATTTCGATTGCAAAAGAAAGGAAGGGAAGGAACGATGAAGCAGCAGATCCCGTTTGAATATTCCTCCTGGATCTGGAGGAATAAATATCCCAAAGCAGACGAATACTGCGAGTTTTACGATACCTTTGAATATACGGGAGAGCGTGAGGTCACCGCGTTCATTTCCGCCGATTCCAACTATGCGCTCTACGTCAACGGGCGCTTGGCGGCGAGCGGACAGTATGCCGATTATCCCTACGATAAGGTCTACGATGAGCTGGATCTGACCGAATACTGCAAGAGAGGAAAAAACCATCTTGCCATAATCGTTTGGTATTACGGCATCGGAGGACTTTCCTGCTACTGCCTTGGAGATGCCGCGTTGCGGTATGCCGTTTGGGAGGGGGAGGATTGCATTGCAACCTCAAGTCCGGAAACGCAGAGCCGTCTCAGCCCTACCTACCGACAGAACACAAATCGCCTCATTTCGGGTCAGCTGGGACTCGGATGGGATTACGACGCCTCCTTCGAGGACCGCTGGATGCTTGGAGAGGGCGAGGACTTTCACGGCAGTGTGATGATCCCCATTGCGCCGCCTCTGCGCCACCGCCCCTGCAAAAAGCTTGTAAACGAGCCGCTCGTTTCAGCACGTGCGATCCAAACCCTGGAGGACGGATCGGTGATCTACGATCTCGGACGTGAGGAGGTTGGCTATCTCTCTATTCAGCTGAGTGCGCAGACCGAGCAAAGGATCACGATCTCGTGGGGAGAGCATATTCTCGACGGACGGGTGCGCAAATGCCTGGGATCACGAAGATTCTATACGGATTACTACACCAAAAAGGGTGAGAACGTCTATCTCAATCCGTTCCGCCGTCTTGGATGCCGTTATCTTGAGGTGCTTGCAGAGGATGCCGTGAGCGTGCAGATCAGCACGATCGGTATTGTTCCCACAACGTATCCGCTTCACACGATGCAGCCTCCCAAGCTCAACGAACGCCAGCAGAAAATTTACGATGCCTGTGTACGCACGCTGAAGCTTTGTATGCACGAGCACTATGAGGATTGCCCGTGGAGAGAGCAGGCGCTCTACGCAATGGACAGCCGCAATCAAATGCTCTGCGGATATCACGCGTTCGGCGAATACGAGTTCGCGCGTGCCAATCTTGAGCTGATCGCCGCGGATAATCGCCCCGACGGATTCCTTTCCATTTGCTATCCCTGCTCCGTCGATCTCGTCATTCCGTCCTTCTCGCTTCACTATATTTCGGCGGTCTACGAGCATTACGTATACAGCAAAAACAAGAATTTCTTGCGTACGGTCTATCCGAAATTGAAGAGCGTGACCGAGACCTTCCTCTCGAAGATGGAGGGTGGACTTGTACCGCAGTTCCCCGATCTCTGGAACTTCTATGAATGGATGCCCGGCTTGAGCAACAAGCTCACCAAGCCCGATCCCGCCGATCCGCACGTGGTCCTCAATTGTCTGATGCTCCGCACGCTTTCCTATATGGCAGAGCTCTCGGATGCGCTTGGAGAGGACGAGGCGGCAGAGCGTTACCGCTCTCTGATCCCCACAATGAGATCTCGCATTTACGAGACCTTCTACGATGCGGAGCGCGGTGTGTTTACCAACTATTCCGCAGATGAAAAATACAGCCAGCTCGGCAATTCGCTTGCGATCCTTGCAGGTGTGGTTGAGGGAGAAGAGGCGGAAAGGCTTGCCTACCGTATGATCCGCGACAGTGAAATGACGGGTACCTCCCTGAGTATGCGCGGATTTTTCTACGATGCGCTTCTCGTTGCCTCGGACGACTACCGTGCGTTCATTCTTTCGGATATCGAGCGCGTTTACACACCGATGCTCGCAGGCGGCACGGGAACGGTTTGGGAGACCGAAAAGGGCGCGGATGACTTTGCTCTCGCAGGGTCTCTTTGCCACGGCTGGAGCGCATTGCCCGTTTACTATTATCACAAATTTTTGAAATGATCACGGAGGAAGTATGAAAAGAATCGTTAGCTTGCTGACGGCTGTGCTGATGCTCCTTTCCCTTTCCGCTTGCTCGCATTCCGCAGAGGCGCTGAGCGAGAAATACGCCGCGGCAAAGCTCCTTTACGAGGCGGGCTACTCGGCGTCGGTCGATTTCCGTATGACGGTGAACGGACGGGCGGCAGAGGGCGAATTTGAGGTTTTGGTGGCAGGTGAGGATGCATCGGTCATCCGAAAGGAATCCAATTCCGCGCGCTTTTACGTCAAGGGATGCGCGTACCGCAAGAGCTATTTTGTCAACGGTGCATACTATGAGGATACCGAGCAGAGACCTGCAAGGGTTGCCGAGCGCGTAGACCGTGCGGCGTTTGCGGCAGAATGCGCGAGCTTCTTCTGCATCAACCCTTACGCATCCGCGTTTCCCACGCTGACGCCCGAGATGCTTGCCGATGCGGAGGTGACCGCGGAGGGAGGACGCGAGGCGTTCTCGGTTGCGCTTTCCGCAGAGGCGGTCAAGGCGTATCTCTGCGATGAAACGCTGACCTCTGCAGAGGGGATTCTGATGGCGGCATTTGACGAGATCGGAGATCTTTCCGCGCTTTCTCTCAACCTTACGGTGACGGGAACGGACGGTGCGACGAGAGGCTTTGAGATCGTTTACAATTTCTATCAGCGCGGCGGAGTTCCCGCTGTAATGGCACCCGAGGATGCACAGACCTATATTGAGCTTTGATTAAAAAACGAAAAAGAACCCGTTCGCGGTTGCGAACGGGTCCTTTTTTATTCTTCGTCTCCGATCAGTACGGCAAGCGTTGTTTGCGCGTAGAGACGGACAGCGAAATCGTTTGGATGGTTGATGTTGTTTGCGTTGAGGTCATAATCGCGCTTGGAGCGGAGCAGATAGCGGTAGGTCGAGGTCACGGGGATGAGCGCAACGTCGGGGTAGGACTCTGCCAGGCGCGCAAGCACAGGCTCTTGCTCTCCCTGCCGACAGAAATAATTCTTGGCACGGAAATGCGGGAGCATTGTGGAAACAAGGGCGATGGGGGTGCCCGGACATTCCGCACGGAAGCGGTCGATGAGCTGCTTCATCGTCTCTCCGAATTCCTCCGGCTCACCGGTTCGGTTGTTCATACCGAAGGCAAGCACCATCAGATCGGGATTGACGCCGATGGCACGCTCGTCCACCTGCGCAAGTCCCCATTCGGCGCGCATTCCGCCAACGGCGGTGTTTGCGGAGTAGATGCGATCGTTTTTGAAGTGACGGCGCAAGCCGTGGATCACAAGTTGGCTCCACGTGTCGGCATAAGGCTCAATGCCGATATTTTTGCTCGAGCAGCAGCCCGTGGTGATGCTGTCGCCGTAGAAAAGCACGGTGACGCGCTCGCCGCGCTCTGCCTTTTTGCGAAACGCCTCGAGCTTGTCGGATCTTTCGGGGATCACGCCCTCCCAGCGACCTGCGTGTCGGTAGGTGACGTGTACCTGATGCATCCAAAGCTTTTTGTCATCGCCCCAAAGCAGGTAAGGGTGCCCCTCGACGCTGCAATGGCAGATCTGCTTAGGATCTGAGGGATAGTAGACCTCCTTGGGCATATAAGGCATCGTACTGCCCTGCGGGCGGTACAGCCTACCGTTTTGCAGTACGTAATCCCGTCCCGCCTCGAACTCGGTCTTGAGATCGTAGGAGCGGACGGAGAGGATCTCGGTCGGCTCAAACAGGAGCGGGACCTCGTCCTCGTTCATAAACATAACCGTTTCGTTATAGATCACGTCTCCCTTCCAATAGGGACGGATGTAGGTATCGGGGCTGTAGCGTTCGTAGGTCATCATAGCGGTTTCTTCCTTACTTTTTGATTTCCTTGATGATGGGTGCTTTGGTAAGACCCTGCGGGGTGAGGCGATACTCATCGGACCACTTATCTCCCTCCGCTCTCCAGGACTTGGGAGCCGCCTTGGTGGAGCTGCTCTTTGCGTGGTGAACGGGGCCGAATGCGTTGGTACGCGGGATGCACAGCTCAAGCGTAAAGGCGTGGTCTCCTGCGGGGAGATCCTTGACCGTGAGCGTGTAGGGCGGGTAGACCGCGATGCCGCGATCCTCACCGTCGATCCATACGCGCGCGAAGGTCGAGCCGAATGCGGGGAAGCTGATCTCAAGATCTCCGCCACCCGTGGTGAGCTTGCTGTCAAGATAGATCTTGCCGCCGTAGAAGGGGAGCTTCTGCTCGCCAAGATCGCCTACGGTGATCTGCTTGGGCGCATCGACGATCCACGCGACGTTGCCCTCGTACTCAACGCCGAAGCTGCCGAGAATGTAGCACCACTCTGCGTTGGTTGCGCGACCGAAGGGATGCTTGATCTCAAGAATATTCTCTCCGACCTTCATTTCGGGCAGGGGAATGGTGACGATGGAGCGGTCGGTGTAGTAGCCGTCCGGGGTGAGATCGAGTGCCTTGCCGTTCCATTTGATCTCGGTGGTGTCGAAAAGCTCAACGCCGAGATGCGCCTTGACGTCCTTTGCATCGCAACGGATGCGGAAGCGGAGCGAGAGCGTATGCTCGATCTTTTCCTTACCGACAGCCCAGGGCTGAATGATGCCGAGCTTGCGCTCCTCCATACCAACCATGCGGCGTCCTGCGTTATCTGCGCGGAGAAGCTCGGTGCGCTCCTGATATTCCCCATCGTCGATGGCGAATTCTGCCATATCGAGAAGGAGGACGTTTGGCTCCGCACAACGGTATGCAAAGGTGGTGGGAGCTTCGACTGTCTGCTCGGTGTCAGCAATCTCGGTCAGGCGGAGCAGGATCGAATCGCAATCGTGGAATGCGCGGAGCAGATCGGTCTTGTCGTTCGCACAGAAGACCTCTGCGGGCTTGTGCTCGCCCGTCATCGTATCGTATTCCTCAACGAGGTACTTGCCGCGGAGCGAGAGATGGAGCAGCTTTGCGCCCTTGTAGCGGTCGCGTCTGCCCTGTGCCACGAAGAGCCACTTGCAGCCGTTGTCCTCGCGCAGATTGAAGAGGAACTGCTCGTTCTTCTCGCCGTCTACGGTCAGATCGAATACCTTGTAGCAATCGACGGCATCGAGGATCGCGGATTTGTCAAAGGCGATCTTTTCTGCCAGCGTGTATGCCTCGTCGATGGCATCGGAGGGAACTGCGTTGCAGTAGGGAGGCTTTTGGTCTCCCGTGAAGATGAGTCGGCCGCCTGCCTTGACGAAATCGGTCAGGCGCGTGACAGTGCTATCCTTGAAGGTGAGCATCGGGGGGACGATGACGGCATCGTATTTCATCTCTCCGACCTGAAGCGGTGCGCCTGCCTTGGGGCAGAGACCGGGGAGGAGGGATTCGCTGATGAAGTCGAAGTCGATACCGCCGAAGAGCAGCCAATCGGTCAGATTGAGGAATGCGCTCTCGAGGTATTGCTTGCGCTCAGCACCCTCACCGTTGGGGCCGAAGGCGAGCCAATAGCTCTCAACGGGGTGGATGACCGCAACGCGAGGAGCCGCCTTGCCGCGGGTGGTTGCGGTATGTACGCGTGCGAAGTGATCCTCCACGAGGGGGAACTCCTTGTACCAGGGGGACTGGTAGCCGAAGGATGCGGGGTAATCGCGCTTTGCCTCGCCGCGCATCGTCATAAAGGAAAGATGTGGAACACGGACGGTGACACCGAGTGCCGCCTGCCAGTCGCCCTGACGCTTGTAGTCGGTAAATCCGCAGTTCCAGCCCGTGATGCCGTAAAGCTCGGAGACCATTGCCTCACGCCCGTACTGACGGACGGCGGATTGGCACTGCTTTGCGGTGGTATACTCGTATGCGTTGACCAGCATATCGATGCCGGGGATGGTGAAGGAGCGGTAGGAACGCATCGTCTCGCCCGTCGAGCCTGTCTGAGATTGGAGGGTAGGCTCACGCATCACGTGACCCGTGAGCGCGATTCCGTTGTCCTCGCACCACTTGCCGCAGATATCCGCAAAGCCCTGCGCAAATCTCTCGGCAAGATAATCGTGGAACTTCCAACGGAGCACGGAGGGCTTTTCGTCGGGAAGATCCCAGAATACCTCGGGGAGCATTGCGACAAGATCCAAGCCCTCTGCCGCGCGGAAATCCTCGGCCAGATTGACGGTCCAGGGCATCGTCGCATCGTCTCCCTCAAAGGGGGATTCGAGGCAATGCTTGGTTGCCGTCTGCGGCTCGTCGCAGAAGATGGAGGGGATGGCTTTATCAAACTGATTGCCCACCTCGCGCTTGTACGCCTCGTGCGTCATTTCCACGAATTCGCGCGTAACGGCGGGATTGAGGATGTCGGCATAGGTCTGTCCGTTGTACCAGGGGTTGGGGGAGGGCGTTTCGACGTACGCATACCACTTTTCTCCGACGGCCTTGTCGCCCTCCGCGATCTGCTTGTAGGACTTGAGTGTGCCGTTTTCGTTGAGAACGACGTCATAGCAAGCGAGAAGCGTTCCGTTCTCGGAGCGCTCGTGGTAGTGAGAGCCGCTACCCGTTTCGGGAATTTTGTGCGTTTTGCCGCAATAGGGCGTTTTGGTCCACAGGAGATACTGCTGGCGCTTTTTTACGTCCTTGGTCAGCTTTCCGCCAACCGCACCGGAGGGCCAACGGTCCTCGTCATAGAGATAGGCAAGCATATCGAGACGGACTGCCTCGTCTACGCAGTGACGGATGTTTGCAAAGAATTCAGGCGTGAGATATTCCACGTCCATACCGCTTCGAACGTGCATATGGAAGCCGCCGAAGCCCATTTCGCGGAAGATCTCGATCTGCCTTGTCAGCTCCTCTGCCTCAGGGTGACCGTTCCACGCCCAGAAGGGGGTTCCGCGGTACTCGGCAGTAGGATTCTTAAAGAGCTCATCGGTAAGAGCGGGGGCTTGATTCTTTTTGTAAAACATAAAATCTACCTCATTGTCCTTAATTTAGTTTTTCAGGCTGTGGATCGGAGCGGGAATACGTCCGCCACGGTGAATGAATTTGGATGGAGAGTAATTGTTGATCTCCATAATGGGAGCGTAGCCGAGCAGACCGCCAAAGCTGACGCTCTCGCCGGGCTTTTTGCCGTATGCGGGAATGACACGAACCGCGGTGGTCTTATTGTTGACCATACCGATCGCGATCTCGTCCGCGATGATGCCGTCGATGACCTCCTCGGTGGTGTCACCGGGAATTGCGATCATATCGAGACCGACCGAGCAGACAGCCGTCATTGCCTCAAGCTTTTCGAGGGTGAGTGCGCCGCGCTCGACCGCCGCGATCATACCTGCATCCTCGGAGACGGGAATGAATGCGCCCGAAAGTCCGCCGACGTGAGAGGACGCCATAACGCCGCCCTTCTTAACTGCATCATTGAGCATTGCGAGCGCTGCCGTTGTGCCGTGTGCACCGCAGGACTCAAGTCCCATTTCCTCAAGGATGTATGCAACCGAATCGCCGACTGCGGGCGTGGGAGCCAGGGAGAGGTCGATGATGCCGAAGGGGGTATCGAGTCTTTTTGCCGCCTCGCTTGCAACGAGCTGACCGACGCGTGTGATCTTGAACGCGGTCTTTTTGATAATGTCCGCAAGCTCGGAGAGGTTGCAATCGCCCGCACGCTTGATGGCGGAGGCAACGACACCGGGGCCGCTGACACCGACGTTGATCGCGGTCTCCGCTTCACCGACGCCGCAGAATGCACCTGCCATAAAGGGGTTATCCTCGGGGACGTTGGAGAAGACGACGAGCTTTGCACAGGCGATGGAGTTGTCATCGCGCGTGAGGTATGCCGCACGCTTGATCGCTTTTCCCATCTCGATGATGGCATCCATATTGATGCCCGCCTTGGTGCTGGCAACGTTGACGGAGGAGCAGATATTACGGGTAGTTGCGAGCGCCTCGGGAATGACCGAGATCATATTCTTCGCCCCCATCGTCATACCCTTCTGCACGAGTGCGGAAAAGCCGCCGATAAAGTTGACGCCGATCTCGTCAGCCGCACGCTGGAGCGTCTGTGCGATCTTGAGGTAGCCCTCGGGAGATGCCGCACCGCCGATGAGCGAGACGGGAGTGACGGAAACGCGCTTGTTGACGATCGGAATTCCGTAGGTCTTTTCGATGTCTGCGCCCGTTTTGACGAGATGCTCGGCTTTCTTTGTGATCTTATCGTAAATGTTTTGGCAGAGGCGATCGGTATCGTCGCTGACGCAATCCCAGAGCGAGATGCCCATGGTGATGGTGCGGATATCGAGGTTCTCCTCGCGGATCATCTCGATCGTTTCAAGAACGTCATGGGTATTGATCATTTGCGGGGTGCCTCCTTAAATGTGGTGCATTGTATTGAAGATATCCTCGTGCATCGTGTGGATGGCAAGGCCGCGACTCTCACCGAGAGATGCAAGCTGATCCACAAACTCTGCAAAGCTTACGTTGAGGTGGTCGATGTCGGCGAGCATGATCATTGCGAAATACTCCGAAATGACACTCTGCGTGATGTCGATGATATTTGCACCGTGCTTCGCACAGACTCCGGATACGTCGGCGATAATGCCAACCGTGTCCTTTCCCGTAACCGTGATAACTGCTTTCATAATTTCTTGTTTCCTTTCTTTTGCAGTATATAGTCATCATTATTATACTACACAATAATAAATATATCAAGAGATTTTTATCAATTTTCGGAGCGGAATTGACAAAAGCTTCATTTTTTGATACAATATAAAAAAGAGGATCCGAGGAGAGGAGCGTAAGAAAAATGGAGAGAGGGAGCTTTGGCGGAGGATATGAAACGGTTGTAAGGAGCGCCGGAAACGCGCGCGTGACGGTGCTTCGGATCGCGCTTATTCTGGCTTTGGTGCTTTGGACTGCGGGAAACGTTGCGCTCGTCATTTTACATCGGAATCTCTTCGCGCTTGTGGGGATGGTCTATGCGGTCTCGGTCTGGCTTTTTGTCAAGCTTGCCTGGAGACGGACGAAGGCGGAATACGAGTATTCGGTGTTCGGGGGAGAGCTGACGGTGAGCCGTATCCTTGGCGGAAGCTCGCGGCGAGAGCTTTGCAGAGTTGCTCTTCGGGAGCTTGCGATGATCGTTCCGTATGACGACGAGCATATCCAACCCATTACGCAATTCGGAGCAAAAAGAAAAATTTATGCCGTTTCGGGAATGGATGCGCCGACGATCTATGCGCTGCTTTGGAAGGAGGACGATGAAAAATACCTCCTTTGCATCGAGCCGGACGAGGGAATGATCGAGGTTTTGAGGAGATATAACGTCTCTGCGTTCCGAAGATAACACCGATGGATTGGTGAAACTGCAATATTAAAAGGAATTCGAAAAAATAATTTTTGTGTAAAAGGGAAAAACAAAAATATTTTCAAAAAAAGGGTTGCAAAACGAGAATGGATGTGATATAATATCCCCGTTGTGATCCAAGGCCCCTTAGTCAAACGGCTAAGACGTCGCCCTCTCACGGCGAAGATATGGGTTCGATTCCCGTAGGGGTCACCAAAAAGAGAAGCGCACTGCAAACGCAGTGCGCTTCTCTTTTTGTGACCCCTCGCGAACCCATGCGCGTGCGAAGCACACGCGTGGGTTCGCATTTTGCGAGCAAGCCGATGGGAGCTTGCTCACGATCGGCGCGAGCAAAAATATTCACCTTTGGTGAAATTCCCGTTCTCTGCGCCGTACACGCGTGGGTTCGGCGGCAACGTGCCGCACCGATCAGTCGGCTATTGCACGATTGAAATTTTATGTGCATACCACGATGGCGTAGTTAGAGCAATCAAAATTTGCTACGCGCGAATATTCGCCAACGGCTGCAAAGAGGTCGTCTGGCTGTTTCCTGAGGAAACGGGATTCTATCAACCGATCATTGTCGCAAGGAAATCATCGGATCACAGCTTGCCGAGCGGGATGCAGGACGATCCGTCTTGACAATGGATTTTCCTTTTCCCACTTGACTTTTGTTGCGTCTTGTAGTATAGTTATCTTGAGTGGAACATCAATCTGTTTCGAATATTTTATCACATGGAGGAACAATATGAAAAAAACAGTTGTTGCCGTTGTCGGTTGCGGAAGAATTGCAAAATTGGCGCACCTTCCCGCGCTCGCAAAGCTTTCGGAGTCCGTCTATATTAAATATGCGTGCGATCTCATCCCCGAGAAGGCAGAGGCGTTTCGCGAAGAATATCCCGATCTGATCGGCGAGGTCATCACCGATTACAAAATTGCGCTTGCGGATCCAGAGGTCGAGGCGGTTTTTGTGCTTACCCCCAACTACGCGCATTACACCGTCACGATGGACGCTCTCCGTGCGGGCAAGCACGTGATGTGCGAAAAGCCCATTACGGTCAACTATCAGCTCTCCTGCGAGATGGCAGAGGAGGCGAGAAAGCAGGGCAAGATGCTCAACATCGGTGTTTGCAACCGCTACCACAGATCTGTCGTTGAGCTTGAGCGGATGAACCGCGAGGGCAAGTTCGGTAACATCTATCACGTCTATTGCTCCTTCCGCAAGTATCGCTCCATTCCGGGTCTTGGCGGCGCGTTTACCACCAAGAGTCAGTCGGGCGGCGGCGTTCTCATCGACTGGGGCGTGCACTTCCTCGACCTCATTCTCTATATTCTCGGCGGCGCGACGCTCAAGACCGTCACCTGCGACACCTACAACGAGATGGCAAAGGATATGAAATCCTACCGCTATGAGAAGATGTGGGCAGAGGATACCGCGGATTTTGAGAACGGAACCAATGACGTTGACGATTTCGTCACGGGTCACGTTCGTACCGATAAGGCGAGCATCTCCTTCAACGGTGCTTGGGCGCAGAACGTGAATAAGAACGAGATGTTTATCGATTTTATGGGCGATCGCGGCGGTGCGAGACTTGATTACGGCAAGCTTTTCGATTTCTGGTTCGACGGTGAAAACGAGGCAGAGACGCCCGATTACACCTCCAAGGAGATCCCCGATATGTATATGCTTGAGGACGAGGCGTTTCTTAACGCCCTCAAGACGGGTGTACCCGATCGCAACAACGTTGAAAACATTCTTGAGAGCGCAAAGCTGCTCGACTCTCTCTACGCGTCCGCAGAGATCAAGAAAGAAATCTCTTTCTGAGGTGCTTTGTGAAGATCGGATTTGTAGACTATTACCTCAGCGAGTGGCACGCGAACAACTATCCCGCGTGGATCGCCGAGCTGGATCCCTCATTCGAGATCGCCTATGCGTGGGCGGAGCTGGATCGTTCCCCCAATGACGGTGTGACGAGTGAGGAGTGGTGTCAAAAATACGGTGCGACGCTCTGTGCAACGCTTGAGGAGCTTTGCGAGCGGAGTGATGCGATCTTTATCCTCTCTCCCGACGATCCCGACCGACATTTGCCCTACGCGCGCACGGTCTTTTCCTACCGCAAGCCGACCTACGTGGACAAGACCTTCGCGCCCGATCTGGCGACCGCAAAGGAGATCTTTGCCATTGCCGCGCAATACGGAACGCCCTTCTTCAGCGCCTCCTCGCTTCGCTTTGCAAAGGAGCTGAAGCTTTACGAGGGATGCCGCGAGATGATGGTTATGGGAGCGGGAGCTAACTTCGAGGTCGAGCTGATCCATCCCATCGAAATGGTGGTTACCGTGATGGGGCAGGGCGCCCGTCGCGTAAAGACCGAGCGATTCGGCGCGCAAACGTACGTTCACATCGGCTACGACGACGGCAGATGCGCGAATATGATGCTGGCACGCTCGCTCCCGTATGCGGTCTATCTTTCGGACGGAACCGCAAAGGGACCGCGCCCCGTGACGGCAACGGTCGAGCCTATCTTCTTCAAGGCTTTGATGGCGGATATTTTGCGCTTCTTCCAAACCTTGGAGGTCAGCTTTGATACGGCGGAAACGCTGGAGATCATCCGTCTGCGCGACGGAATCCTTGCGTCTCTTGACAGTCAGGGAAGCTGGCTTGAGATCTGATGAATACAAAAAGGCACTTGCGGCAAACGCCGTAAGTGCCTTTTCTTCAAAAAATCAATTCTTTTTGAGATCCTTTGGAATTTCGATTTCTCCCTCTGCTTTTTCAAACGCCTTGATCTCCTGCCGGATCAGGTAAAGAATCTCTCCGTTTGCTGAGCGGCCGTAGTATTTGGACAGGTAATGAAGCTTATAGTGAAGCTCAGGATCAATTTCGATTCCAAGATGCTTGTTGTTCTTGTTTCTCATAAAATTCTCCAAAAAATCTTAATATAAGTATATTTTAAGATTATTTTGTGGTATAATGTTGTTGGTATACTTGGATTGAGTATACACAATGTTTTTGAGGAGAGATTTTTATGAAAATCGCAGTTGTGGGATCGAGATGTATTTCTGTGGTTGATATAGGCGCATATCTTTTGGACTGCAATGAAATTGTTTCAGGCGGAGCGGCAGGAGTGGATTCCTGTGCTGCCGAATATGCAAAAAGGAATGGGCTGAAGCTTACAGTGTTTTTGCCGCAATATGCGCGTTACGGTCGTGCAGCACCAATTATAAGAAATAAGGAAATTGTAGATTATGCGGATAAGGTGATTGCTTTCTGGAACGGAAAATCCAAAGGGACGTTGTCCGTAATCAAATATGCTGAAAAAATGGGAAAGCCTTGTGAGATCATCCAATGTGAGTAATGAGAAAAAAGGACAGAGCGTTTCTCTGTCCTTTTTTCTATTTCTTTTCGTTGCAGTGCTGTGAGCAGGAGGAGCAGTTGCCCGAGCAGGAGTCGGGGCAGCCGATGCATTTCTTTCCGCGTTTCTTTGCACGGATGATGTAGAACGAGGCGGCTCCCACCACAAGCAGGATCGCAACGGTGGCGATGAGATTGGTGAGCATTGTCGTCTCCCCTCCGTTATACGTTGACTGCTTCCTGCGCGCGGCGTGCCGCTTTTTCCGCTGCCTCTCGGGCAAGCTCACGGTCACGGCGGAGGATCAGTACGGTCAGGACTGTTGCAAAGATCGCAACCACGCTCCAGCCGACAATGGGCATCCAGATCGGGCCAAGGGAGGCACCCGTGAAGAGTGTGCCGAAGAAGTAAACCAGGAATGCAATGGAATATCCCACGCCAAGCTGCAAGCCCACGCCCGCAAAGAGCCATTTCCGACTCTTCAGCTCGGCGTTCATTGCACCGATTGCCGCAAAGCAGGGGGGAGAGAAGAGATTGAGCATCAGATATGCGAGGGCGGCGATTCTCGTAATGGCGAGAATGCCCGCGACCTCAGCTCCCGAGCCGACCATTGCAAGCTCTTCTGTGTCGATCAGGTTTTCAAGTCCGACAAAGCAGACCGCGAGAGTGCCGACAACGTTTTCCTTGGCGATAAAGCCCGTGATGGTTGCCGCGGCAAGCTGCCACGCGACGACACCGACGATGGGGGCAAAGAAATACGCAAAGGGAGTGGCGATGGTTGCGAGAATGGAGGTCTCCGCGCTCTCTGCGAGCGAGAAGCTCCAATCAAAGGATTGCATCAGCTGGACTGCAAAGTTGCACACCAGAATGATGGTTCCCGCCTTGACGATATAGGACCATCCGCGGCGGCACATGGAAAGTGCGGCGCGCGAAAAGCTCGGTCTTTTGTATTCGGGAAGCTCAATAATAAAATAAGAACGTTTCTTGCGGTTGCCCGTGATGCGGTTGATGAGCAATGCGCAGAGGAAAATGACCACGATGCCTGCAAAATACATCAACGTGCCAACCCAGGCGGCGTCTCCGAAGAACGCTCCCGCAAAGAGTGCGATGACGGGAAGCTTTGCGCCGCAGGGCATAAAGGGTGCGAGCAGAGCGGTCGCGCGTCTTTCACGCTCGTTTCGGATCGTGCGGCACGCCATGACTCCGGGAATGGCGCATCCCGTACCAATAACAAAGGGAATGACCGATTTACCCGAAAGACCGACCTTCTTGAAGATGGGATCCAGCACAACGGTTGCGCGTGCCATATATCCGCAATCCTCCAGCAGGGCAATGAGGAAATACATTACCATTACGAGCGGCAAAAATCCGACAACCGCGCCGACACCTTCGATGATGCCGTCTGCGATAACGGCGATCAGAAGCGGATGCGCATCCGTCATCAGCTCTCTCACCCACTCACCGAACCATTCGATGAAGGTAACAAGTCCCGGAATGGCAAGCTCGTTTGCCTCACCCTCGTGGAAGACGTAGCCCTCCGCGATCCACGTGCCGAGCCAGGCCTGCGAGATCTGGAATACGAGGAACATCACAAGGGCAAAGATCGGAATTCCCGCCCACTTGTTCGTGAGGATCGCGTCGATCCTATCCTGAAAATTCTTATCTCCCGTGCGGATCCTTCGTTTTTCAACCTTTTCCACAATGCCGTTTACAAAGGCAAAGCGTGCGCGGTCAGCCGCAAGAACGGCTTCGCGGTCGGAGAGATCGATCTCCCCGTGTCGGTAAGGCGCGGTCTGCGTATTGCCCGCAACGGCACAAACGGCATCGATCAGGTCCTCAAGTCCCTTTGCGGCGCTGGAGACCGTTTCCACAACGGGGCAACCGAGGTGTGCGGAGAGGGCGGGGACGTCGATCGTGGTCTTCTTTTTTTGATTGACGTCGGATTTGTTGAGCGCAACGACCATAGGGATGCCGAGCTCGAGGAGCTGGGTGGTAAAGAAGAGGCTGCGCGAGAGGTTGGTGGCATCCACGATATTGACGATGACGTCGGGATGCTCTCCCTTGACGTAGGCGCTGGTGATGCTCTCCTCCGAGGTGAAGGGGGACATCGAGTAAGCACCGGGTAAGTCGACGGCGATCAGCTCGTCTCCCTCACGTCGGAGCGAGCGCTTGATCGCATGCTCCTTTTTGTCGACGGTAACGCCTGCCCAGTTTCCAACCGTTTCGTTTTGTCCTGTCAGGGCATTATACATTGTTGTTTTTCCGCTGTTTGGATTGCCTGTCAAAGCAATTCTCATGAATTTTTTCTCCTGATTTTCTCTATTTATTCTTCGGTTAGTTTATGCTAACTGATTGATCAAAAAAACCGCCGCAAGACTCTTGCGGGCTTTATTCAACCGTAATTGCCTCTGCCAACGCGCGGTCGATGCTGTATCTGCCGTCCTTGATGGAGACGGTGCAGCCGCTTTTGCGGTGCGAAATGACCGTGATCGGCTCTCCGCCGAAGCATCCGAGAGAAAACAGGAACGCATCCAGCTCCTCATCGTCGGTTTCGATCGATCGGATGATATATTCTTTTCCTTCTTCCGCATTTCGTAAATTCATCGGGTGCCTCCTGATCTTGGCTTTTTAAG
>JAZQWH010000219.1:0-8634 GCA_045632205.1 Eubacteriales bacterium | reverse complement strand
ATTATCGAGGATGTTTACAACCTTGAAAAGCTTGAGTATGAAGCGCCCTTCACGCCCACAAAGGTGGAGGCACTCGCAACCTATACGGGCTGGGGAGCAACCTCTGTAACCGAAAACGTGATCAGATTTACCAAGGATGATGTCACCTCTCTCTACAACCTTGCAACCGCAAAGGAAGTGAAGTCCATTACCGAGACCGATACGCTTGAGATCGTCCACATTTCCGGCAGAACGCTGGATGACGGCATTGAGTTCATTTGGGTCGCAACCGAAGAGACCGCAGAGGACGGAACGGAGACCGTGAAGACCGTGATCTACGACGCAAGCGGCAAGGAAATTGCAACCGCCAACCGCGCTGCCGTTCCTCAGTTTATGGCAGATCTCATTCTCTTTGATAACGTGATGTACCGTATCGCGAAGGACGGCTCCGTCAGCCGCGCATTCGACTATGCATCGCTTGCTGCAATTCCTCAGCTTGTTGCCTACACCGAGGACTACTATTACGGTGTTGAATTGAGTACGGTCAATTACAAGGTAAAGAAGATTTTTGTTTATGACAAATCTCTCAACCTGCTCAATGCGTACGTAGCACCCTCTTATGCGGAAATCAATCCCGTTTTCCTTGATAACGGCAATCTTTTGATCCAGTACGTGCTGCTCCTGCCCGACGATGCGAAGGAATATTCCTACATCGAGGAGGACGGCGGTAAGATGAGCAAGTATGCGCTCACCTCCCTCATTTATGACGTAGAGGATGGAGAGGCAACCGCCGTTGAGCTGGATTATCTTGTCACCTACGGTATGAGCCGCAACGTTTACTACGGATTCAACGAGTCCGAGATGGAGTTCTTCAACGAGGATATCGATAATTTTGTTACGGCATATCCCATCGTGGATCAGCGCATCGACGAATCCGCTGCTGCGGTTAAGCTCTATTCCATCGACGCAAACGGCGGCATTGAGGCTGAGCTGAATACCTACTTCACGCTCCAGGGCTCCAACCTTCCCGAGCCGATCGCTCCCAATTTCTATATGATCGATAACGAGGCGGATCAGGCTCTCCTTCTCAACAAGAACGGTGAGGTCGTTGGCGACATTACCAATGCAGACGTTTATAACGGCTATCTGCTTGCAGGCGGCAAGATCTACGGCTACGATCTCAAGATGATCTATGACTACTCCTTCAACGAAATGACCGTTGTGGAGTGCTATGCAAATTGCATCCTCTTTGAGAAGGACGGCGAGACCTACCTCTACAAGACAGGTGATGCCGCTCCCACAAAGATCGTTGATCAGGAGCTGGCGGCTCGCGTTTCCGTACAGACCTATGACGATTATTTTGTGCTGATCATCGCGCCCGATCTGACGGGAACGATCGATCCCCTCAATCCTCCCAAGACCTCTTACGAGTATTACAACGTCAAGGGCGATAAGATCGAAACGCTTGGATTGCTCCTGAGCGATTGCGTTGCCGCAAATGACGATTGCATCGTTCTCAAGGGCATCAACGAGGCGATGGAGAACGTATACTACGTATTCTCCTGATCATCCCAAGGCATAAATTCCAAAAGGCACCCGCCAATGGCGGGTGCCTTTTCTTTTAAATCTCTTTTCCGTTGAGGATCGCGTGCTCCAGACGGTCGCCGCAATAAACCAGCTTGAGCGAGAAGAAGGGGGTGTCCTGTTCCAGGAGACGCAAAAAAATACGGTCGCCCTCCCAAAGCGTGAGGTCGTAAAGCGCTTCCTTTGAGATCCACGCAAGCTCGCCCTCGTCGCACTCGCGGAGTGTCCCCGTCCACGCGGAGCAGGTAAAGAGATGCATATATTCGCAGGGATCGCGATCGGAGACGAAGGTGACGATGCCGCGGTAACGGTAATCGGTAACGGTCAGTCCCGTTTCCTCCCAAACCTCGCGGAGCATACAGTCCTCAGGGCTTTCTCCTTCCTCAAAATGTCCGCCCACACCGATCCATTTGTCGTGATTGACGTCGTTTTTCTTTTTGACGCGGTGGAGCATCAGATATTTGCCATTCTGCTCGGGATAGCAGAGGGTTGTCATTTTCATACGGATTTACCTCGCTTTTCGTCTTGTGTTTATTATACACCATGCGTTGCGGTCTGTCAACCTGAAAAAGCTCTCAAAGCATTGTGCCTTGAGAGCTTTTTGACGGAATCAATCCATATTTGCGGTTACAACCACGTTTGCGCCCGTGCCGAGAATGTTTTCTACAACAACGTCGCCGATTTTTGCGGGGAGCTTTACAACAGCCTTGTTGATCTCCTTCATGCAATCGAACATCAGCTCCTTGGGAACGGTGCGATCGGTCTTAACGGGAACCACCTCGCCGTTTTCGGTGCGAGCCGTGGAGGTGATGGTGCGCATCGGATGCGTGCATTCGTCAATTGCGTACTGCTTACCGCGAGGGCAGGTGTTGCCGCTGACGCTCTTGACTACGCCGTCCTCAAGCTCAACCTGAAGCTGGCAGCCCATCGGGCAAACGATACAGGTCATATTTCTTGTCGTCATATTATTGTACCTCCAATTCAAAGAAGAGCTCTTTTGCGCCCTCGAAGGTCTCGGGCTTGAGCGTGATGCTTTCCATCTCGCCGGGAGCGACCTTTGCCTTCTTCTTGGAGAAGACTACCTTATCGCCATCCTTGACCTTGATGGTTACCTTGCGGAAGACGTCTGCAACACGGAAGAAGACGGTTACGTTCTTCTTCTGCGTGATGCGCTGGGGAACGGTATAGCGGATCTTGCCATCGGTGCGGAGTGCAACGTCAACGCTGTCAAATTCCTCTGCCTTGATGTATGCGGCTGCGCTCTTACCTGCAATTTCAGCCTCCTCGGAGACAAAGTCAACGAGGTCGTGTACGTGGAGCACGTTACCGCAAGCGAAGATGCCGGGGATCTCGGTCTGGCGGTCCTGGTCAACCACAGCACCGCCCGTAATGCGATCAAGCGGAACGGTTGCGGTCTTGGAAAGCTCGTTTTCGGGGAGCAGACCGACGGAGAGGAGAAGGGTATCGCAGGGAATGTACTCGCGAGTCTCTGCGATGGGACGGCGATTCTCATCGACCTTTGCAATGGTAACGCCTTCTACGCGCTCGCGTCCGTGAACCTCAACAACGGTGTGGCTGAGGCGGAGCGGAATGCCAAAGTCGTTGAGGCACTGCTCGATGTTTCTTGCAAGACCGCCGGAATAGGGCATCAGCTCGCAAACTGCGTGAACCTTTGCGCCCTCAAGCGTCATACGGCGAGCCATGATCAGACCGATGTCGCCCGAGCCGAGGATGACAACGTTCTTGCCGGGCATATAGCCCTTGAGGTTTACGTATTTCTGTGCCGTGCCCGCGCTGTAAATACCTGCGGGACGGGTACCTGCGATGTTGAGCGCACCCTTTGCACGCTCGCGGCATCCCATTGCAAGGATGACTGCCTTTGCCTGGATCTGGAAGATACCCTCGTCAACGTTGGTCGCGGTAATGACCTTGTCGGGGGTGATGTCGAGAACCATCGTGTTGAGCATAAAGGGGATCTTGAGGTCGAGGACCTGCTTTTCGTACTTCCATGCGTACTCGGGGCCGGTCAGCTCCTCGCCGAAGCGGTGGAGACCGAAGCCGTTGTGGATGCACTGCTGGAGAATACCGCCGAGGTGAGAATCACGCTCGAGGATGAGGAGATTGGTAATGCCGCTCTCATAAGCTGCAACTGCGGCACTCATACCTGCGGGGCCGCCGCCGATGATGACGAGATCGATCTGTTTCATCTTACTTTACCTCCTTGGTCATACCGACGTTGACGTAGGAATCGCCGCCGAATTTGGTTATTGCCTCGTAGGGAACGTTCATTTCCTTTGCAAGGAGCTCAACGATGTAGGGGGAGCAGAAGCCACCCTGGCAGCGTCCCATCTGCGCACGGGTACGTCTCTTGACACCGTCAAGATCGCGGGGCTTCGGATTGGTGCGGATTGCCGCCAGGATCTCGCCCTCGCTGACAGTCTCGCAACGGCAGATGATACGGCCGTAGGTGGGATCCTTCTTGATGATCTCGTTCTTTTCCTCCATGCTTGCCTCGCGGAATGCGTGTGCGGCGGGGCGGATGGGATTGAACGTGGGATCCTTCTCAAGCGTCATTCCTGCGCCTGCAAGAAGCTCGGTGACGTACTCTGCGATCGCGGGAGCGGAGGAGAGTCCGGGAGATTCGATGCCCGCAACGTTTACAAAGCGGTCGGTGGGCATATTGATAATGAAGTCGCCGGTGCTGCCGACTGCGCGGAGTCCGCAGAAGGAGGTGATGGTCTTGTTGAACATCACGCCGTCAACGTTCTCGATCGCTTCCTTCATGACGCGGCCGAGTCCCTCAGCGGTGGTGGACTTATCCTCCTTGTCCTCCATATCGACCGAGGTGGGACCTGTGAGAAGGTTGCCGTCAACGGTGGGAGAAACAAGGATACCCTTACCCATCTTGCTGGGGGTACGGAAAATGGTGTGGCCGACGAGCGTTCCGCACTCCTTATCAAGGAGGACGTACTCACCACGGCGGGGATGTACGGTAAAGGAGTCGTCACCGATCATACGGGCGATGGCATCGGTGTAGATGCCTGCGGCGTTGATGACGTATTTTGCACGAACGGTCTCTCCGCTTGCAGCGGTAATGACGTATGCGCCGTCCTCGTCCTTGATGTCAGCGACCTCAAAATCGAGCATCAGAGCGGCACCGTTGTCCATTGCGTTTCCGATTGCGGCAATGGTGAGCTCATAAGGGCAAACGATGCTTCCCGTGGGAGCCCAGAGCGCGCAGGTCGCGTTCTTGGAGACGTTGGGCTCGATCTTGTGAAGCTCATCGTACTCGACGACCTTGAGGTTTTTGACGCCGTTTGCAACACCGCGGCGGTAGAGATCCTCCACGGTTGCGTGATCCTCCTCGTTAAAGCCGATGACAAGAGAACCGTTGTTCTTGTACTTGACACCCAGCTCGCGGCAGACCTCCGCCATCATTTCGGAGCCCTTTACGTTGAGCTTTGCCTTGAGGCTTCCTTCCTTTGCGTCGAAGCCGGCATGCACGATTGCAGAGTTTGCACAGCTTGCGCCCATTGCAACGTCATGGTTCTTCTCGAGAATGCAGAGATTGAGCTTGTAGGAGGCGAGCGTGCGTGCGATCATTCCGCCGACAACACCGGCACCTACAACAGCAACATCATACGTCATGAATTCGTTCCTTCCTTTTCGTAGAATTATGTTCAATCAATAAAAATAGCAAATGATCGGGTGAGCGGGCATTTGCATACGCCTACATTATATATACGTGCGCTGAATTTGTCAAGATGTTTTTAAAAATAGGCAATAACGCACGATTTTGACGGAAAATGTGCAAAAATGAGCAAACGAAAAATGCAAAGACACGGGAAAGGTTGACAAATGCGCGTTTTTGTGCTACAATGGGCGTAAATTCACAAGTGATGAATCAATGATGATTTTTTCGATAGAAAGAAGGTTTCAACTTTGAAGATTTTGATTGCGGGAGACGGAAAGGTCGGCTCAACGCTTGCCCGTCAGCTCTCAGCGGAGGGACACGATCTGGTTCTGATCGATTCGGACGTCTCCGTTTTGCAAAGCACGGAGGAGCAATACGATCTGATGTCGGTGCAGGGCAACTGCGCCTCTATGCAGACGCTGACTCAAGCGGACGTCGCGCACGCGGAGCTGCTGATCGCCTGCACGGGAACGGATGAGGTCAATCTGCTTTGCTGTATGACCGCACACACGCTCAATCCGCGTATTCATACCATTGCGAGGATCCGCGATCCCGAATACGTTGAGCAGGCGTACGCGATGCGCGAGGCATTTGGTCTTTCTATGACCTTTAACCCCGAAAAGCAAGCGGCAAAGGAAATTGAGCGCTTGCTCAAATATCCCGGATTTCTCAAGCGAGAGCCGTTTGTTCACGGACGTGTGGAGATCGTGGAGCTGCGCGTGGATTCCGCAAGCAAGCTTCGCGACGTTCCCTTGCGCGAGATCGCGGGGATCGTCAAATGTCGCGTGCTGGTCTGTGCCGTTCTGCGAGACGGAGCAGCCATTGCTCCCGACGGTCGCTTCGTGCTCAAGGAGGGGGATCGCCTGTTCGTAACCGCCACTGCGGATTCGCTTGCAATCCTGCTCAAGAATCTCGGCATCGTTACCCGCAAGGTTCGCAACGTGTTGGTTGCGGGCGGCGGAATGGTGAGCTATTATCTTGCAAAATTCCTGCGGGGAAGCGGAATTGACGTGCATATTATTGAAAAGGATGCGGCTCGGTGCGATCGTCTTGCCGCCTTGGTTCCGCACGCGCAGATCGTGCTGGGAGACGTGGGACGCCAATCGCTTCTTGACAGCGAGGGGCTTTCCTCCTATGACGCGGTCGTATCGCTGACGGGCTATGATGAATTGAATATGATCGTATCGCTCTATGCCAACAGCCACGGCGTGCCGCAGATCATCACCAAGCTCGGACACGCGGAGAATACGCAGATCATCGATAGCCTGCCGCTCGGCAGTGTGATCTGCCCCCGAAAGCTGTGCTGTAACAACATCGTGCGCTACGTCCGTGCAATGCAGAATCAGACGGAGGCGGCACTCTCCATCCATTCGATCGCGGACGGACAGGCGGAGGCAATGGAATTCCGCGTGGATCGGAATACTCCGCATTGCGGAGAGCCGCTTCGCAGGATCAAGCTCAAGAAGAATATCCTTGTCGTATCGATCTCGCACGGTCAGAATGCGGAGATCCCGGGCGGTGATTCCACCTATGAGATCGGGGACAGCATTGTCATTGTGAACAGCTCGGAGAACGTCGTTCGTCAGCTCAACGATATTTTCGAGTGAGAGGTTAGGGCATGAATTATAAAATGATCGCGCGTTTTTACGCGCTCATTCTCGGGATAGAGGCGGTCTTTATGATCCCGTCTCTGGGCATCAGTATTTATGACGGAACGCATCGGACAACCGTTGCGTTTCTCATCACGATCCTGCTCACGGGTGCAATTTCAGCGCTGATGTACCTCCTTTCGCGTCACGCGCAAAAGGGCTTTTACGTCAAGGAAGGTCTTCTTTGCGTGGGCTCGGGATGGGTGCTGATGAGCCTTTTGGGATGCCTGCCGTTCTGGATCTCGGGTGAGATCCCTTCCTATCTCGACGCATTGTTTGAAATGGTGTCGGGCTTTACCACAACGGGCGCGTCCATTCTGCAAAATCCGGAGACGCTGACACGTGCGGCACTGTATTGGCGAAGCTTCAGCCATTGGCTGGGCGGTATGGGCGTTCTGGTGTTCCTGCTTGCCGTCATTCCCGTCAGTAAAGGGAACGAGGGCTTTACGATGCACCTGATGCGTGCGGAAAGCCCCGGGCCGAGCGTTGGAAAGCTCGTTCCCAAGATGCGGCAGACCGCCGCGGTTCTGTACGTCGTTTACATTGCGATGACCTTGATCAACGCGATCTTTTTGCTTTGCGGAGGGATGGATCTCTTTGAAGCACTTTGCACGGCGTTCGGCACGGCGGGCACGGGCGGCTTTGGCATCAAGGCAGACAGTATGGCAAGCTACTCGCCTTATATTCAGATGGTGACCGCTGTTTTTATGCTTCTCTTTGGCGTCAATTTCAGCTGCTACTATCTCCTGCTTTTGAGGCAGTTCCGATCGGTCTTCCGCGACGAGGAGCTGAGACTGTATTTCGGGCTTGTGATCGGCTCCGTGATCCTGATCTCGGTCAATCTCATCGGCATTTACAGTAACGTTGGAGAAACGCTCCGACACGCATTTTTCCAGGTCTCCTCCATCATCACCACAACGGGCTTTGCAACGGTGGATTTCGATCTTTGGCCTGCGTTTTCCAAGGCGATCCTGATGCTTTTGATGATGGTTGGCGCGTGTGCGGGCAGTACGGGCGGCGGATTGAAGGTGATCCGCGTTCTGCTTCTTTTGAAAAATCTGCGGCGGAATCTCTCGCAGATCATCCGTCCGAGACGCGTTCGTATTATTCGTGTCAACGGAAAGCCGATGGACGAAAAGCTCATTACCACGACCAATGCCTATTTTGCAACCTATATGGTGCTTATGATCGTCAGCTTTCTGATCGTTTCGGTCGACGGATTTTCCGTGACCACCAATCTCACTGCGGTGCTCAGCTGCTTTAACAACATTGGCCCCGGGCTTGAGGCGGTCGGGCCGACCTGCAATTTTGCGGGCTTTGGAATTCTTTCCAAGCTCGTCCTCATTCTCGATATGCTTGCGGGACGCTTGGAGATCTTTCCCATTCTGATCCTCTTCAATTACCGCTCCTGGAGAAGCCATTAACAGTAAAAGAGACTCCCGATTGGGCGACCTACTGTAAAGCAGGTCGCCCAACGAAATTTGCCCATTTGGGCAAGTGAAATCGCTTCGCGGTGAAATATTTGCTTCTCAAATGTGAAATGTTCGCTTCGCGAACGTGGGCAAATTTCATTTCACATCGAACGAAGCCGCAGGCGGCGTGAGATATTTCACAATCGTGCGAAAAGGTTGCGGAGCAACCTTGCACATTATTTCACGTTTTGCTTGGCAAAACATTTCACTTATATTTACCGCCCGACAATACGCTTTTATAAGTGTAACACACTAT
>JAZQWH010000218.1:0-1372 GCA_045632205.1 Eubacteriales bacterium | reverse complement strand
TTCCGCAAATTCGCACCTCCGTGCATTCGCAGAGTGAGCGGAAGCGTTCGCTTTCCACCTCGGTTTCCCGAAGGATCAAATCAAGCGGGCGCTCATTGGATGTTTTCATAGTCGTGTACCTCGGTTTCTTTGTTGTTTTATTCGGCTTCTTCCTTCAAAACGATCAGAAGAGAATTGTGGACCTTGCGGAGCGAGCCGTCGGAGGGAGAATTGTGGGTGATGATCTCATTCGTTTCGGGGTTGCGTGTGACGAACGTGGAGGCGCCGGCGCGAGGGAGGTGGAGGACAGTGCCCGCGCCGAGGGATTTCATCCAGAACGCGCACTGTGCAAGCGACGCGCCGTTGGAGTGCTGTGCCTGTCTTCCGTCAATGACGGCAAGGATGACGCTGCCGTCCTCCTTGATGCCAACGAGCGTGCGGGGGTGAATGTCGGTGTTCGTTGCGGTATTGGTCAGCATTCCGTTCTTGAGAATGATTGCGCTGCCGGCAATGGCGGTAAGGATCTCGCCCTCCTCGTATTGCGCAAACGCACCTGCTGCGGCAATGAGGTTTTTTCCATCCGCGGTCATCGCAAAAAAGGGTTGATTGTGCGCAACTCGAATGGGAATACCGTCCTTGACGGCAAGGGAGCTTGGCGAGTAATCGCCGTGAATATTGAAGAATCCCGCGTTGACGGCGGCGAGGACGTTCTTTCCGTTTTTCACGGCAGCCTCGACGTGCTGTGCGGTGGTCTGTCGGTTGGCGGTGTCAAGCGCGCAGTCGTAGCCGTCGTTTGACGTGCCGAGATGGATTTCATATCGGGTGGGATCGACCGTAAGAAAATAGGTACGGTAGGGCTTGCCGTTCTCGTCATAGAGGACCTGCTCGGTGTAGGTAAGCCCTGCGGCAAGGACCGTGCTGTTCTCGGTTTCAAGTGACCATTTCGGCAGATCGCGTTGGATGCCGTAGTATTCCTCCTCGGGGATCGTGAGGGTGACGGTGCCGTCCTGCTCGGTTTTTTTGATGGCGGAGAGGAAATGATCGTACAGATCCTCAAAGGAGGAGCCGAAGCCGTTGAAGGAGATCACCGTTCCCAGACTGTCCTTTTCGACGTGATAGTAGCAATCGGCGGCGTCGGAAAGGGAGATCAGGTCACGCCCCTTGAAGTCAAGGAGGATCAGACCCTTTTCCTCACCCGTGATCGAACGCTTGGATACGACGGGAATGCGAGTGCCCGTGTAGGAGCCGAGCGTTTCGGCGAGCGTAAAGGCAAAGTCCAGGCTCGACATCCTGCCCGCGCAGATCGCGTATTCGGAGAGGGGGATGCCGTTGAGCGTTGTAGAGGAAAACGGATAGCTTTCACGGTGCGTGTAGGTGGTTCCGACGGCAATGG
>JAZQWH010000217.1:0-1626 GCA_045632205.1 Eubacteriales bacterium | reverse complement strand
ACAAAGACACAGGTAGTATTATAGCCGAACTCCCTCGAAATGTCAAATACTTTTTTCCTATTTTTCTTGCATTTTTTTCTCCGCATGGTACAATGGGCATAACACACCAACGAGGAGGGTCACCATGCGCGAACTCACCATCGGGAAAAATGACGCAGGACAGCGTTTGGATCGTCTCGTTTCCAAATCTCTGCCGCTGCTGCCCCCTGCTCTGCTGCAAAAATACATTCGCATCAAACGCATCAAGTGCAACGGCGCGCGCTGCGATCGCAACCAGCGACTGAACGAAGGCGATGTGCTGCAGCTTTATATCAATGACGAATTTTTCGAGCAGCCCCGCGAGGACAATATGTTCCTCACGCTCTTTCAGCCCAAGCTTGATATTCTCTACGAGGACGAAAATCTTCTCCTTTTGGACAAGCGTCCAGGCCTTGTCGTCCACGCCGATGAAACCGAAAAGGTCAACACACTGATCAACCATGTACAGGCTTACCTCTATCAGAAGCGCGAGTGGAACCCCAAGTGGGAGAACGCTTTCACACCCGCGCTGTGCAACCGCATCGACCGCAACACCGGCGGCATCGTCATCGCAGCCAAAAATGCCGAGACGCTGCGCATCATCAACGACAAGATCCGCGACCGCGAGATCACGAAGAAGTATCTGCTCATCACACTCGGCCAACCCAAGCCTGCCGAAGGAAAGATCGAGTGTTTCCTTCTGAAGGACGAGGCCAAAAAGCAGGTTTCCGTCTACCACCACCCCATTCCCGAGGGAAAAAGCGCGGTAACACTCTACAAGACGCTCAAAAACAAGGGCGAACTGAGTTTGGTGGAAGCCGAACTGCTCACAGGCCGTACACATCAGATCCGCGCATCCTTTGCCGACATCGGACACCCGCTGCTCGGTGACGGAAAGTACGGCCGCGGCGATACCAACCGCCGCTACGGCGAGACCCGCCAGGCGCTGTACAGTTATTTCCTCGCTTTTGACTTCACCACAGACGCAGGGATTTTGGAATACCTGCGCGGCAAGTCGTTCCGCGTGGAACAGGTACCGTTTGTTGAGAAATATTTTGGATAAACGAGGGCCCCGTTGCAAAATGCATCGCCCCCTCGAGTTTTTGCGGAAAACCGTTGTTTTCTCGCAAAAACTATCGCCTGCGGGCGGGTGATTGAACGCGAAAGGGGCTCCAAGACCGCCCCTTTCACACTATCCCCGCCAGGACTGCCTGCTTTTTCTTTGGTTTCCTCTTTTTTGCAACAGCCCCTTGTTTACTTAAAACGGCGCAGAGAAAGTGTACCGCGTGATGTAGCCGCAATCGTTAGCCGCGATGATCAGCGTTGTTCCGTCGTCCTTCTCGCTGATCTCAACGACCGGAAAACGCGCGTTGGCGCGGACATAACTCTCCGGGCTCTCCGCCTCGACCTCGATGATCTCCTTGCGCGCGTATGTCTCGCCGCCACAGGGATTGATCTCCTCAACAATGACCTCGTACTCGTTCATTTCGCGTTTCTCCTGTCACTTTTCCTGCGCATTAACGGTGAATCGAATCACCACAGGCTCAAGATCCGCACTCTCGATATACAGCGCGGCCTCGCCCGATTCTCCGGTGGTTTTCACATAAG
>JAZQWH010000216.1:0-1192 GCA_045632205.1 Eubacteriales bacterium | reverse complement strand
AACCTGCAACAGTACGTTGAATACGTCGGGGTGAGCCTTTTCTACCTCATCGAAGAGGATAACGGCGTAGGGCTTTCTTCTTACCGCCTCGGTAAGCTGTCCACCTTCATCGTAGCCCACGTATCCGGGAGGAGCTCCGATGAGTCTGGATACCGAGTATTTCTCCATATACTCACTCATATCAATACGGACCATACTCTTTTCATCGTCGAACAGTGCTTCGGCAAGCGCCTTGGCAAGCTCGGTCTTACCGACACCCGTAGGTCCTAAGAAGAGGAACGAACCAATAGGACGTCTCGGATCCTTAATGCCCGCACGGGAACGCAGAATTGCTTCGCTTACCTTGGTTACTGCCTCATTCTGACCGATGACTCGCTTGTGAAGGATGTCCTCAAGACCCAAAAGCTTTTCACGCTCGCTCTCCATGATTTTGGATACGGGAATACCTGTCCATCTCGCGACGATCTTGCAGATCTCCTCCTCGCTGACATTATCACGAAGGAGGGAAGTGCTCTTGGTCGCTTCTGCGGCTCTCGCTTCTTCCTCTTCAAGCTGTTTCTTCAAAGCGGGAAGCTTGCCGTACTGAAGCTCAGCTGCTTTGCCTAGGTCGTAGCTGCTCTGCGCACGTTCGATCTCCGCGTTCGTTTGCTCGATCTCCTCACGGAGCTTTTGGAGCTTTTCAATCGACTTCTTTTCGATATCCCACTTGGACTTCATTTCATTGAATTGCGCTCTCAAATCGGCAAGCTCGGCTTGGATCTCTTTCAGATGCTCCACGGAAAGCTTATCCTTTTCCTTCTTCAGTGCTGCTTCCTCAATCTCGTGCTGCATAATTTTACGGGCAACCTCATCCATCTCGGAGGGCATGGAGTTCATTTCAGTCTTGATCAGAGCGCACGCCTCGTCCACAAGGTCAATTGCCTTGTCGGGAAGAAAACGGTCGGAAATATAGCGGTCGGAAAGTGTGGCGGCGGCAATCAAAGCTCCGTCGTGGATCTTTACACCGTGGAATACCTCGTAGCGTTCCTTGAGTCCTCTCAAAATCGAGATCGTATCTTCAACGGTAGGCTCGGGAATCATAACGGGCTGGAACCTACGCTCCAAAGCCGCATCCTTTTCAATGTACTGACGGTACTCGTTGAGCGTTGTAGCACCGATACAGTGGAGCTCGCCACGTGCAAGCATTGGTTTC
>JAZQWH010000215.1:0-4216 GCA_045632205.1 Eubacteriales bacterium | reverse complement strand
CCAAGCAGAACGAGGCGATCAAGGCTGCCTACGAGACCGACAGACGCCTCCTGCTCCATCGCGTGCTGCTGACCGCCCTGCTCACGCTCTTAACCGTTTTTCTTGATTTTCCGCGCTTGCTGGGTATGACGGTCTACCATTTCTCCGCCACCCACCCGCGCATCCTCCCCTTTGCCGCCCTGCTCTGCCTCATCGCCTCCGCCGCGCTTTCCTGGAGACAGCTATACGCAGGCGCACGCAGTATGCTGCGGTTTACCCCCACACCCTATTCGATGGCAACCGTAACCGTTCCCACGGTGGCACTGTTCGCCATCCTCAATCTGCTCCCATCCGTACAGATCCCCCCGCTCTGCACGATCGCGTCGCTCCTGCTCCTTGCACTCTGCATCGGTGACGTGCTGCGTATTACGGGCGAGATCCGCGCCTTCCGCATCGTTTCGGTACAGACCGAAAAGACCGTCTTAGAGGCAACCGAGCCTCGCAAAAAGAAGCTGATGCGCGGCAATAAGATCGTCCGAATCGTGGGAGACGACGTGGATGACCGACTCTACCGCGTCACAAAAGCCGAGCAGACCACGGGATTTTTCCGTCGCTTCAATACCTTTGAATATGCGGCACTCCCGCTCTCGATCCTCGTCGGAGCCTCCTTTGCAGCCGCGATCCTGGCAGGCTTTGTCACCGCGCTCATCGCAAAGGAGCTATCCGTTGCACTCACTGCCGCTCTGACGATGCTCCTCATCAGCACCCCCATCTCACTCATCTTTACCTTCTTCTATCCGCTCACCCGCGCAAACGCCGTGCTGGAGCGCCGCAATTGCGCCCTTATCGGTGACGAGGCGGCAGAGGAATATGCAGAGGAGCAGACCGTGATCTTTACGGATACCGACCTTTTCACCGCGCAAAAGCGCGCACAGATCGCCATTCGCGAGGGAGACGAGTTCCGTCACGACCTCGGCATCTCCGACGTGATCCTCCGTCGACTCGGCGGCACGCTCGCAGGCATCGGAAGCACGCTCTCACGCTCCTATGCAGACCCCACCGTCTCCTTTGTCCGCATCACGCAGGACGGCTTGGAGGCGATCGTCGATCAGCGCTCTCACATTCTGCTCGGCAGTGCGGAATTTTTGCGCCGAAGCGGAATCCACACGCCGCAGGAAAGCACAGACGAGATCACACGCCGCGAAGCGGGCATCGGCGTGATCTACGTTTCCATTGACGGTGTGCTTCGCCTCAGCTATGAGATCGAATACCGTCCCGACCCCGACTTTGAGGGCACGCTCCGTCTCCTTTGCAAGGACGGAACGCTCATCGCCGTACGCTCCTATGACCCCAACCTTACCGACGAGCTTCTCCGCAAGCTTCACGGAGAGGCGGCAGAGCTGCTCACGTCGCTCCGCCCCGGTCGCTTTGAGGAGGAATCGGTGCAGGAGGTTGTGGATACGGGTGCCGTTGCGCTCGGCAGACGCCGTGACGTAGCCCTCCCCCTCCACGCCGCAAAATGCATCCGCCGCGTACGCCGCCGCGGATTCCGCCTGCAGCTTGCCGCCTCGATCGGCGGTGCGGTCATCGCCACGCTCCTGACACTCTTTGATCGCACGGGCGTTCTTACCCCCGTTGCCGTCATCCTCTATCAGGGCATCTGCTGTGCCGCATCCATCCTCTCCGCACGCTTCACCCTCAGCCGCGCGGAGCTTGACCGCTCATAAATTTGACAGAAAACAAAGGTGATCCATATGAATACCAAACAAAAACGCCCCTCCTCCACCATCCTCAAATCGGTCTCCAAGCCGGGCAGATATGCAGGCGGTGAATACGGACAGACACTCAAGGACAAGCACTCCGTCAAGGCGCGCTTTGCCTTCTGCTTCCCCGATACGTATGAGATCGGGATGTCCAATCTCGGTATGCGCCTGCTCTACGGCGCGCTCAACGAGCACGAGGACATCTGGTGCGAGCGTGTGTTCGACCCCTGGACCGATATGCAGGAGGAGATGAAAAAGCACGGACTTCCCCTCTGCGCGCTGGAAAGCGGCGACCCCATCTCGGAATTCGATTTCCTGGGCTTTACGCTCCAATACGAAATGAGCTACACCAATGTGCTCAATATGCTCGATCAGGGCAAGATCGCGCTCCGTGCCGCAGACCGCCGGGAGGACGATCCCCTCGTCATCGGCGGTGGTCCCTGCGCCTACAACCCCGAGCCGATCGCACCCTTCTTCGATCTGTTCAACATCGGTGAGGGGGAGGAAATGCTCCCCGCCATCGTCCGACTCTTCATCAAAATGAAGGACGAGGGCAGATATACCCGCGCGGAATTCCTCCACGAGGCGGCTCGCACCATCCCCGGTGTCTACGTCCCCTCGCTCTATGACGTGACCTACAAGGAGGACGGCACCATCGCCGCCATCACGCCCATCTATGACGATATTCCGCGTCAGGTGACCAAGCAGATCATCAAGGATCTCGATGCGGTCTCCTTCCCCGATCGCCTCGTAATGCCCTACATAGAGACCGTGCACGATCGCATTATGCTTGAGGTCTATCGCGGATGCGCGCGCGGATGCCGCTTCTGCCAGGCGGGTATGATCTACCGCCCCGTGCGCGAAAAAAGCCCCGACGTGCTCAACGAGCAGGCAAAGGCTCTCTTTGCTGCAACGGGCTATGAGGAGATGTCGCTCTCCTCGCTCTCCATCAGCGATTACTCCGAGCTGGAGCCGCTTTGCGATAAGCTCCTCTCCTGGACCGATGAAAATATGGTCTCCCTTTCGCTCCCCTCCCTGCGCGTGGATAACTTCAACAAGGATCTGATGCGCCGCATCGAATCGGTGCGCTCCTCCTCGCTCACCTTCGCGCCCGAGGCAGGTACGCAGAGATTGCGCAACGTCATCAACAAAAACGTGCTGGAGAGCGACGTCCTCCGCGCTGTCAACGTTGCCTTCGATGCAGGTAAAAATGCCGTCAAGCTCTATTTTATGAACGGTCTGCCCACCGAAACGCTTGAGGATATTGAGGGAATTGCAAAGCTCGCGGAAACCGTTGTCGAGGCGTATTACAATAACCCCGCGCACAACAAGCGCCGCCCCGTGCAGGTCACCATCAGCGTTGCCTGCTTCATTCCCAAGCCCTTCACCGCCTTCCAGTGGGAGGCGCAGGATACGATGGAGATGCTTGCAGAAAAGCAGGAATATCTCAAATCCAAGATCACCAACCGTCACGTTCGCTACCAGCACCACGACGCAAAGGTCTCGCGCATCGAGGCAGTCCTGGCTCGCGGTGACCGCCGCCTTGCCGACGCACTCGAGCTTGCTTGCCGCGAGGGCTTCTGCTTTGATTCGTGGGACGAGTATTTCGACTACGACAAGTGGATCGACGTCTTTACCCGTACGGGCATCGATCCTGCCTTCTACGCAAACCGCCGCTTCGGAAACGATGAGATCCTGCCCTGGGACGTCATTGATTGCGGCGTATCCAAGGAGTTTTTCCTGCGCGAGCAGGCGCGTGCCTATGCAGCCGCAACCACACCGAACTGCCGCGAAAAATGCAGTGCGTGCGGTGCAAATAAGCTGGGCGGCGTGCGCTCCGTCTGCCCGGGATGCGACAGATCCTCCGTCGCTCCCACGCCCGTAAAGGCTCCGCAGAAGGAAACCGATTATCCGCTCCTCGATCCCCCGAAAACCGTGCGTATCCGCTTCCGTAAGGTGGGAGATCTGCAATACGTCTCGCACCTCGACCTCCAGCGCACCGTCTCCCGCGTGCTCGTCCGTGCCAAGATCCCAATGTGGTATACCAAGGGCTTTAACCCCCACGCAAAGGTCATCTTCGGTCTGCCTCTCTCGGTCGGTACCGAAAGCGAATGCGAATTTCTGGATCTTCGCATTGAACGCGATATGCCCGTTGAGGAGATCCGCGCCCGCCTTAACCGCGAGCTGACAGACGAAATGCGCGTCTACGATGCCTACGAGGCAACCACAACGGTAATGGATATCGGCTGGGCAAAATATGAGATGGAATTCCACCTCCAAAATGCCTCCGCAGCGCTCGCTGCCGATCTCGAGGCACTCTTCTCCACCTCCCCCGTCACGGTCACAAAAAAGACCAAATCGGGAGATAAGGAGATCGACCTCGTTCCGATGATCCGCCGATTCCGCGCGGTCTACGATCCCACCGTGCCCGATCGCATCCGCGTCAGTACAGTCCTGCGCGCAGGAGCAACCGA
>JAZQWH010000214.1:0-9731 GCA_045632205.1 Eubacteriales bacterium | reverse complement strand
CTCAAAGCGGAGGAAGGCGCACTCGTCGCACGCGATCCAATGTCCCGCTACCGAGCGGAGCGTCACGTACTCTTCTTCATAGGTATGCTCGCCTCTCTCAAATTCAAAGCCGCACACACAGAACGCCTGATGGCCGTGGCTGTCATAATGGAACGAATATTCTATGCAATCCTCGGAGACGGGCTTCTCACAATACAGACATTCGCCCGTATGCTTCCCCGTTCCGTCGCCCACAGGCACCTCAACGTAGTGCTCGCAAAGCTCCCATTCGCACTCGTCGCACACTTCATCCCCGTCCTCGTCAACGCAGATCTCGGTCATATTGCGCAAGCAAATCGCGCTGTCGCAAACGTGGTCGCCGTCGCTGTCCGAGCAGAGGTACACAAGATTCCACAGGCAATCGTCGCAGATATGGTCGCCGTCATTGTTGACGCAAAGCTCTGTTCCGCAGGAAGCCTCGTCGCAGATGCCGTCGCCGTCCTCATCCACGTGCACCTCATATCGCTGATATCCGCAGTAGCAGAAACGGACGTGTCGATTGCCGCCCGCATTGATGTACTCGTCCGACAGGGTATGCTCCGTCTCACCGCCCGTTTCCATACGTCCGCAGAGATTGCACTCCCACCAATGCGCCTCGTCCGTGTACTTATAAACATACCCGTGAGGCTCTGTGACCGTCTGATGGCAGGTCGTGCATTCGCCACTGTGACAGTTCGGATCCTCCGCGACCGCCCAGCTCGCTACCGTGTGTTCACTGTATACACAGTTCGGGTCGGTACACGCGCAATCGACGAGCGTATGCGGCTCTGAATCAATGAAATTGTAGCAATAGACGCATTCGATCCAATGCTCGCTGTCGTTATAACAATAATATTCAAACGTGCAATCCTCAACGACCTCCTCGCCGCAGGAGCAGACGTAGCTGTGCTGATGATCGCCGATCTCCTCAAGGTTGTCGCCCTCATAGGCGTGTACGTGCTCCTGTGCAAAAACGCCGATCGGCAAAAGCGCCAAGACCGTCAAAACCGCCACCAGCGTGACAATGATCCGTTTTTTCATTTTGTTTCCTCCCATTCGCAATAAATTATTTGTAAGTTCTGATCCTCGTATTTTTCAAAATTTCGTCGAGCGCCTGCTCGTTCGCCTCGGTCACGTAGCGCTTGAACTCCGTGTAAACGCGCCTTCCGATGGCTCGGTAATCCATTGCAAGCACCTTGGCGATCTTGAGCCTGCGGATCTCCTCGGAGACGCCGAAAAGCAGCAGGATCGCGTTCAACGCTCCTTCTATTTTACGCTCCGCCGACGCCGAATGTGCAGTCCGCATCAGCGTACCGTATTCGATTCCCGAAATGATCGCTTCCGTCTCGATAAACCGCTCGTCGTCCCAGCCCTGCGTGTAGTCCGCAAACACCTGCCTGATCTTTTCTGCGTCGTTTGCGCGGATGAGATCGAGCGTCATCGGATGGGAATACGCCGCCGTCAGAAAATCCTGCATCTGCGGGATCTCCTCGTTGATCGCAACCAGCGTGGTCAGCTCTAAGCAGTACGCGAGCAGTGAGCTTTTTCCCTCGTCGGTCGCGTTCTCCATCTCCTTCCATTGGTAGTCGATCATCATCTGTACCAAAGTCGAAAGCATATGCTCCTTCGTGGGAAAATAGTAGGTCAGATTCCCCGTTCCCACGTCCGCCTTCTCGCAAACCTCGTGCGGCGTCGTCCTCGAAAATCCGTTCTCAAAAAACAGCTCCGTCGCCGCCTTGATGATCACCGCCTTGATCGGTGACGGACTCCTCCTTCGTGCCACTTTCATTCCCTCCCTCTCAATTCTTTGTACCGTTACTAATTTGGATTAGTCCAATTATAGCACACAAAAAAGCTCCTGTCAAGTGGCTGGCAGGATTTTTTTGGGAGGAGTTTTTTTGGTTTTTCGTGGGGAAAACTTTTTGGAAAAAGTTTTTCCCCACACCCCTTTCAAAAACTTTTAAAAAGTTTTTGAGGGATTGATAAGATTTTTTAGTCTGTGCCTCTGTCGTTTGTCAAGGGTGCAGACTTTTTTGCTTGCGGACAGTTTTTCAGATTTGCTGCCGCACATTTTTTAGGGGCCACCAACCCTAAAAAATCACCAATATTAGTTTGCCTTGGCAAATCAGAACCGCAGCGTGACCGAGCTGGGGGCAAACTAATATCGGTGACGTTTTGGGTAGCGAAGCGGCGATGCGGGCGGGCAAGCCCGCTTCCATTAGTCGGCGCTTTTGCGGTGCGAACAACTACCACGACAGGGATGGTCGTGCAGACACCTTCTCCTCATCCACCGCTTCGCGGTCCCCCTTCCCCGCTGGGGAAGGCTATTGAGTCTCTGCGAACAACATCTCCGAGGGCAAAGAAATATTGGTGAGCGTTTAGGGTGGTGGTACCTAAACGCTTGCGGGAGCTATTGTATGGAACTGTAAGAGAAACAAAAAAGTCTGTTTCACTTCCTAAAGTCAGTGGCACAGACTAATAAATCTAAATAACCCAAAACCTTTGTTAAAAGGTTTTGAAAGGGTTATAGGGGAAACTTTTCCTTAAAAAGTTTCCCCTAATAAAAAACTTTTCTCCTTAAGAAATCCCCTCACATCACATCACAGCGGCGGTGATGATCTTGTTAAAGAAATGGAATTGGCTGTAGGGATTATTTTCGTAGCGGGTTTTGTAGAGATCGGGCTCGAGCTGCTCCTGCTCAAGCTCGTCGATCATCCCGACGTTGCCTGCGAGGTAATCGTTGAGCGTCATTTTTGCGACGAGGAGGCGCTGACGGAGACCGCCGAGGCGGATATCCTGCACGTCGAGACCGAAGCTCTTGTTCTCGGTGAGCCACTGACGGCGGAGCGCCATCCAGAAGCCCTCGAGCTTTTCGATGATGGTGGGGATCTCCTCGTTGGCGATTTTTGCAAGGGTGGTGCGGTCGTCTGCCTTGTAGGCGCGGCGAATGCGGACGGAAAGATCGCTCTTGAGGGCGAGAATATCGCACAGGCGGTGGGTAACGTCATAGATATAGCCCCAGATGGGATGGTTGACCATTGGCGCGAGCGCCTTTGCGTGATCGCGGTAGATGCCTGCCACGCGGTCCTGCTCCATCCGCAGATCCATCAGACCGTTGAGGGGATCGTTGAACAGGAGATAGTTGGAGGGCTGGATAATGTTGCCGTCGGTCATACCCACGTCAGCGGGGAGATCGAACATCATCAGCTCGCGGTAGCCTGCGCCAAAGCACTGACGGCAGCGCGCCTCCATCCATTCCTCGCTCGGCTCCTCGGCAAGGTAGGTGCGCTCTGCGTAGTAAAGCATCGAGGGCATAATCGAGAACTGCGAGCATTCCGCGCCCGCATCGCCCCACGCGGTGATGATGACGTCACGCATCCTGCTCTGATCGCAAACGTCCATCTGACGGCGCGCGGAGTTGATGGAAAACTCGTTGAGCGGCGCAAAGCCGTACCACTTGCTCACTCCGCCCGCAAAGGCGATCTTGTTGTTCTTGAACTGCTCGTGGCACTCGACCATATGCGCAAAGCGATCCTTGCTTCTTTCGGTGGTGTAGTAGTCCCAATAAATGAGCTGAACCTCGGGGGGCACGAGGTCGATGACCTCCTGCTTGACGTTGCCCTCGGAGACGTAATACTGTCCCCCGAACTGCATACGGAAGAACATATCGCTCCACATCATCGGCTCAAAGTCGTATTTCTTCGCGATCTCGACGAGACGGCGCAGATGCGCGATCATAATGTCCGCCTTCTCCGCGTAGCCGTATTTGTCAAGATACGTGCCTCTGCCGAGGTTGTGCGCCTCGTCCAGACCGATGTTGATGCGACGGGAGCGGAAGCACTCGCGGCAGGTCTTGAACATCGTCTCAATGAAGCGGTAGGTCTCGGCATCGTCCGCGCCAACACGCAGAATGTCGTCGATGTCAACCAGCTTCTTGTGCGCGTTCCAGCCAAGCGTTGCGTTGAGGTGCGCGAGCGTCTGGATGCACGGGATCAGCTCGATGCCAAAGCGGTAGCCGTAATCGTCCAGCTCCTTCAATTCCGCCTTGGTGAATCTGCCGCGCATATAGCCGAAATAGGGATATTCGGGCATCTCGTAGGTGTCCTCGGTGTAAAGCATCAGCGAATCGTAGCCGCAAAGCGCGAGCATACGGATCATCCTCTTTGCCGTGGGAATGTTGTAGACCGCGTTGCGCGACATATCCGCCATATACGAAAGCAGCGTGTAGTCGGTGCGCTGTGTCAGGCGCTCCTCTCCGCTCTCCGCAAACGCCCCAAGCATCGAAATGCCACGGAAAAATTGGTTCGGTCGCGCATACGTGAGCGTGATCCCCTCACCCGTGCGGCAAAGCGAAAATTCCGCCCCCTGCACCGCAGTGACCGCGATCCCCGACTCCGATACCTCAAATGAAAGCTCTCCCGAAAGCTCCTCCAGCGCGCTCTCCTGCGCCTCGCTAAGCCCCATAAGCTTGATCCTTGTTTTCATCCTCTATTCCCCCTCTGTCAGGTTTTTTGATTCGCTTCTATTATATCGTTTATCCTCGAAAATGTCAATGGGTTACGGGATTTATTAGGGGGGATTTGTTAGGGAAAACTTTTTGAAAAAAGTTTTCCCTAAAACCCTTTCAAAAACTTTTAAAAAGTTTTTGAGGGATTGATCAGATTTATTAGTCTGTGCCACTGTCGGTTGTTAGGGGTGCAGATTTTTTTGTCTGTGGACAGTTTCACAGATTTGCTGCCGCACAGTTTTCAGGGACCGCTAACCCTGAAAACTCACCAATATTAGTTTGCCTCTGTAATCGTTGTTTGCAGAGACTCAATAGCCTTCCCCGCTGGGGAAGGCTATTGAGTGCAGTGCGAACATCACATACAAAGGTAAAGTTACTTTGGTGAGCGTTTAGTGTAGCGAAGCGGCGATGCGGGCGGGCAAGCCCGCTTCCATTAGTCGGTACTTTTGCGGTGCAAACAACTCCCCCGACAGGGATGGTCGTGCGGATACGTTCTCCTCATCCACCGCTTCGCGGTCCCCCTTCCCCGCTGGGGAAGGCTATTGAGTCT
Source organism: Eubacteriales bacterium (assembly GCA_045632205.1). Classification (GTDB taxonomy): domain Bacteria; phylum Bacillota; class Clostridia; order Oscillospirales; family CAG-272; genus UMGS1865. Next base: position 4,656 of record JAZQWH010000214.1, on the reverse strand, counting down.
CTGCAAACAACGATTACAGAGGCAAACTAATATCGGTGGCCATTTTGGGTGGTGGTACCAAAATGGCTGCGGGAGCTATTGTTTGGAACTGTAAGAGAAACAAAAAAGTCTGTCTCACTACCTAAGGACAGCGGCACAGACTAATAAATCCGATCAATCCTTCAAAAACTTTTTTAAAAGTTTTTGAGGGGGTTATAGGGGGAACTTTTCTCAAAAAGTTCCCCCTAATAAAAACTTTTTCCCTAAAAAGTTTTCCCCAATCATTTCTTCTGATCATTTGAAGGGATTATAAGGGCAAGCCTTGCAAAATTGCAGTTCCTTATCCTTATTCTTCATTCCTATCCCCTTCTCCGCTTCTCCCATTCGGAGCGGAGGATGGAGCAGATGCCAACGCTGACGTGGGCACCCTTGACAAGCATTGCATCTCGCAAAACGCCCTCAAAGGTCATTCCAACGCCCTCCATCACGCGGCGCGAGCGGATATTTTCCTCCACGTATCTTGCCTCGATGCGGTGAAGCCCCAGCGTTTCAAAGCCGAACTGAAGAACACGCTCCAGCGCCTCGCGCATAATTCCCCGTCCCCAATATTCGGGATTGAGAACGTAGCCGACCTCGGCACTGTCGGCAAGAAAATTGAAGGAGGTAAACCCACAGGTGCCCACCATTTTGCATTCGGGCTCGTAAACGATCGCCCAATCGTAATACATTCCCGCGGCATAGCGCGTGGCAACGTACTGCAGATATTCGTTGGTATAGGTGCGATCGGTGTGCGGATGCCAGGTCAGATATTTTGCCACGTCATTGCGGCTGGCGTATTCGTACATATCGCCCACGTCGATCAAGGAAAGGCGGCGCAGGGTCAGTCGCTGTGTCGTCAATTCGGGAATGTGCGAAAACACACGGTAGATCGTCTCTTTTTTCATACTTTCAAAATCCTTCTTTATCGCTTCTTTCATTATATCGAAAAGTGCCGTCAATTGCAAGCGTTTTTGCAAGTTTTTGAAAAAATTTAGGGAAAGGTTATTCCCTTTCGCCGCAAAATATGCTATAATAAGAGGAAAGATTGCAGGAAGGGAGTGACGCGGATGGATTTTATCAACGAGGATATCCTTGCGGGCGAGATCCTGCCCGTTCTGCTCGGCTATTCGCCCGAGACGGTTACCACCGCGCGTCGCTTCAGCGATCGCTACCGCGTTATCTCACACGTCTTCTGCGACCGCATTCCCCTTGCTGCGCGCATCTCGATCTGTATGAAATTTCACGTCATCTCGCACCGCGCGGGAGAACGGTTGCTCCTGGAGGCACTCGACGATTTTGTCAAGCGCTTTGAGCGAGCTGACGTCCTGCTCTATCTTGTACCCTGCACGGAATACCACGCCAACCTCGTCTGGAGAAACCGCGAGGAGCTGGAGCGCCGCTTTGTCATTGCCGACCGAGGAGAGATGCAGCGCGTCTGGTTTGGCGAGGAAGAACAAAAGGAGGAACGAAAATGAAGGAGAAAAATCCGCTTTTGGGTGTGCTCGGCGGTCTTGGGCCAATGTCAACGGTCTATTTCTGCGAGCTGCTCATCGCTCATACCGATGCCGCACGCGATGCGGACCACATCGATCTCATCGTTTCGAGCCGCGCGACCACTCCTGACCGAACCGCGTTCATTCTCGGTCGATCCCACGAGGATCCCCTCCCCATTATGCGAAAGGAGGCAAGCCGATTGGAGCGTGCGGGTGCCGACCTGCTCGTCATCCCCTGCAACACCGCGCACTACTTCTACGATGGACTCAAAAGTGCCTGCACTCTTCCCATTCTCAATATCATTGAGGAGACCGTTGCGATGCTCCACCGACAGGGCGTACGCACGATCGGACTTCTTGCCACCGACGGAACGGTGCAATCGGCATCCTACGAAAAGATCTGCAAAAAATACGGAATGACCTGCCTCACGCCCGATCCCGACGGTCAGCAAACGGTAATGTCGGTCATTTACGATTCGGTCAAGCAGAATAAGCCCGTGGACCGCGCATCCTTTTTGCGTGTTGCAAACAGCCTCATTGATCGCGGTGCCGAGCGCATCGTGCTGGGCTGCACCGAATTGTCCCTGCTCAACCGCGAGACGCACTACGATCCCGCCGTGTTCATCGATTCACTTGAGGTGCTGGCATACCGAACCATCCTTGCCTGCAACAAAAAGCCCGTCGGCTTCCCTGCGGCGTTTGCCGAGAGCGAGGCGACGAAATGACACTTGCAGACCTCTTGCTTGACGCGGGATTTTCCGCCAACGCCCCCTCACTTCCGATCAAAAATCTGACCGACAACGCACAGAAGGCGGACGAAAAATCCCTCCTCGTCTGTATCCGCGGTGCGCGCGCAAACGGACACGATTTCGCACCGCAGGCATACGAAAAGGGCTGTCGCGCCTTTGTTGCCGCAGAGCCGCTCACCCTCCCCGACGATGCGTTCGTCCTCACCGTCCCCGACACCCGCGAGGCGCTCGCACGCTTAGCGGACAGCTTTTTCGGACATCCCTCCCGTGATCTCGCCGTAATCGGTATTACGGGAACAAAGGGGAAAACCACCGTGGCGTCCCTCCTTTCACAGGTATTGACCAAATCGGGAATTCCCACGGGCTACGTCGGCACGAACGGCGTGCGATTCGGCGACACCGAGCGCGCGCTCCCCAACACCACGCCCGATCCCATCACCCTCCAAAAAACGCTTTGCGAGATGCGTGATAGCGGAATGCGCGCGGTAGCGCTTGAGGTCTCCTCTCAAGCCGTCTACCACCATCGCGTCACGGGCATACGGTTTGATACCACGCTCTTCACCAATCTCTATTCCGATCACGTCGGCCAAAGCGAGCATCCCTCTGCCGCGCATTACAAGGCGTGCAAGCACCGCCTGTTTACCGATTTTCCCTCGCGCGTCTCGATCTTTAACGCAGACGATGCAAATGCCGCCGAAATGATGCAGGGAGCCGTGGCATCCCGTCTTCTGACCTATTCCGCAAGCTCCCCTGCCGACTATCGCGCGCAAAACGTCACGCCCACCGTCAAGGAAACGGGCTACGGCATTTCCTTCGAGCTTGCTGACAGCGGACACTCGGTCTCGCTTCCCTCGCTCGGTCGCTTTAATGCCTCCAATGCGCTCGCCGTCCTCGCCGTTGCACACGCGAGCTTCGGTCTTTCCGTTGAGCGGATCGCCACCGCACTGAGCGATGCACACGTGACGGGCAGAACCGAAACGGTAGCACTGCCGCAAAAGGCATATGCGGTCATTGATTACGCGCACAACGGAGAAAGTCTTTTTCAATTGCTCACCGCCCTGCGTGAATACAATCCGCACCGCCTGATCTGTCTGTTCGGATCGGTGGGAGAGCGCAGTCAGCTCCGCCGCCGCGAGATGGGGGACGCCGCCGCGCGTCTTTGCGATCTTGCCATCCTCACCTCGGACAACCCCGGACGGGAGGATCCGATGACGATCATCGAGGAGATCGCGCGATCCTTTGAAAGCACAAAAACGCCCTATCTCGCCATTCCCGACCGCGCGTTTGCCATTCAGACCGCACTGCGCCTGGTGAGCGAGGGGGACATCCTTGTGCTTGCGGGCAAGGGACACGAGGATTATCAGCTCATTGGAACGGAGAAGCGCCCCTTCTCCGATCGCGAAGCACTTCTGCACGCGATCGAAGCCTTGCCAAAGGCTTGTTCGTTCCGTACGTAACAAAAAAGGAGATCTCCACGGAGATCTCCTTTTTTTCATTCAACTCCCGCAACGGCAGGGACGGTCGCCTCCCTGCACGGGGAGGGGCGCGGAGGTGGGGCAAAACTCATTCACAGGGAACGGCATACTGCGGAATACACAGCAGGGATCGTCCTCCTGCGCGGTCTTGCACTCCTTTTCGGGAATACAGAAGTCGGTTGCCGCAACAAGAAGCTGGGCGGGACGGACGATGCGCACGATGGAAAAGATGCCGAGCGAAACCGTGAGGAATCTGCGACAGCTGTTGTCATCAAAGCAGAGCGGCGAATCAAGCGAGGTGACCACGGGCTGCGGAAGATCGCCCTCGCAGCAGCAACAGCAGCAGTTGCACTCGGTTGGCGTTTCCATGATCCTTGTGGTCAGGACGACGGGATCGACGACCTCTACGATCGCGGTGGGATCGTTCCCCTCTCCGCAATTGGGCGTGGGACAAGCGCAAAAATCCGTGCAGGCGTGGCTCTTAAAAACGTTCACACCGCTCTCGCCGCCATAGAGGATCACGCGCTTCTCCACAACCGCAACTCCCTCCAGCTCCTGCGAGCGTCCGCCGCCCAGGCAAGCCTCTACGCAAACCTTGACGTAAAAACGGATGGTGACGGCGTAAAAGCCGCTGTTGAACTGAATGGGATCGACGCCGATATAGGAGGAGACGATCTTTGCGTGCTTTGTGCGGATCGCACTTGTGTGTTCAAGGATCTCATTGCCGAAATCCGAAAGATAAACGCGTACGTTTTCAAAGCAGTCGCGGTCGCGGCAGGAATCAAGCACGCGGTTGGTATCGATACAAACCGTGTCTCTGCCTCCCACTCCACCGCAGGAAAATCTGTTTTCTGCCATACAGAATCTCTCCTTTGTAAAAATAGTCAGAGAAAAAAGCTCTCTTCGCTATCATTCTATGCA
>JAZQWH010000213.1:0-14254 GCA_045632205.1 Eubacteriales bacterium | reverse complement strand
AGGGATTTGTTAGGGATTTGTTAGGGAAAACTTTTTGAAAAAAGTTTTCCCTAAAACCCTTTCAAAAACTTTTAAAAAGTTTTTGAGGGATTGATAAGATTTTTTAGTCTGTGCCACTGACATTAGTTAAGGGTGCAGACTTTTTTGCTTGCGGACAGTTTTACAGATTTGCTGCCGCACATTTTTTAGGGGCCGCCAACCCTAAAAAATCCATAAAGCAACATCGGTGAGCGTTTAGGGTAGCGAAGCGGCGATGCGGGCGGGCAAGCCCACTTCTATTAGTCGGTGCTAATTCACCCAAAACCTTGTATAAAAGGTTTTGAAGGGGTTATAGGGGAAACTTTTCTCAAAAGTTTCCCCTAATAAAATTCCCTAATAAACTCCTCCAATAAACTCCCCCAATAAACCCCTTAAATTTCTTCAACAGAAACAGGAGTGTAGCCCGCATCACGGACGCAGGCTTCCAGTGTTGCAGAGGTCACAGAGCCCTTCGCAGCGGTCACGGTTGCTTTCTTTTCCTCCAGGCTCACTTCTACTGCCTTGACACCCTTGAGCGCTTCAAACGCCTTTTTGACGTGCGCCACACAATGCATACACATCATTCCTTCAATTCCGACCGAAAAGGTCTCTTTTGCTCCGAATAACATTTCTTCTTCTCCTTTTTCTTCATTTGTATTCGTTTGTTTCATCAGCCTCACCCTGCGCAGACGAAGCGCGTTCGTCACCACGCAGACCGAGGAAAAGCTCATTGCCGCCGAGGCAAGCATCGGGCTGAGCTGCCATCCAAAGAGCGGATAAAGCACACCCGCTGCAATCGGAATGCAGATGACGTTATAGATCAACGCCCAGAAGAGATTTTGACGAACGATCCGCACCGTCGCACGGCTGAGCCTGTACGCACGCGCTACGCCAAGCAGAGAATTGCCGGAAAGAACAACCCCCGCACAGTCGATCGCAACCTCCGTGCCCGCGCCGATCGCAATTCCCACGTCTGCACGAACCAGGGCAGGCGCATCGTTAATGCCGTCGCCGATCATCACACAAACACCGTCCTTGCGCATCTCACCAACAATTTTTTCCTTGTCCTCAGGCAAAAGCCCCGCACGGTAGTCGTCAAGCCCTGCTTTTTTCGACACAGCCGCAGCCGTTCTTTCGTTATCTCCCGTCAGCATCACACATCGGCAATCCTCCTCGCGCAGCTTCAAAATCGCCTCGCGGGAATCCTCACGGATGCGATCCGAAATTCCGAGAATTCCAAGTGCTTTGTCACCTTTTTTCACAACAACAACGGTTTGTCCCGCAGACTCCAGCGAGAAGATTGCTTCTCCCATTGCCCCAACACGGTCCTCCTCCGTCGGCTTTCCCACGCGGCAGAGACTTCCGCCAATTTCCGCCTCCGCACCAATTCCCGTCAGGGAGCGGAACCCACACGCGGAGAAAAGCTCGATCCCTCTCTCCTCCGCCGCTCTCACAACCGCAATCGCAAGCGGGTGAGAGGACATTTTTTCCACCGATGCGGCAATCCCGATCAGCTCTCTTTCATCCACCTCATATCCGATCGCCTCGGTCAAAGCAGGCTCTCCCACCGTGACCGTACCCGTTTTATCAAACAAAAATACCTTTGCGGAGCAAAGCTTTTCAAGAGCCTCTGCACTGCGGAACAAAATGCCAAGTCTCGCTCCTCTGCCAATTCCTACCGTAATTGCCGTCGGTGTCGCAAGCCCTAAAGCGCAAGGACAGGAAATGACCAAAACCGCAATTGCAGAGCGAAGCGATTGCTCAATATTCCCCGTCAGGATCATCCAAACGGTCAGCGTGACGGCGGAGATCGCCATAACGATCGGAACGAATACCGCACTGACGCGGTCAGCCACGCGCGCGATCGGTGCCTTGGATGCGGCGGCATCCTCCACCAATCGAACGATCCTCGAAAGAGAGGTTTCCTCCCCGACCCGTACCGCACGAATTTTGAGAAATCCATCAGTCAGAACCGACGCCGCAGAGACCTTCATTCCAATCGCCTTCTCCACAGGAAGGCTCTCTCCCGTCAGCGCAGATTCATCGGTCGATCCCTCTCCCTCAATAACTTCTCCGTCGCAAGGGATCATATCTCCCACACGAATGATCAGGATCTCTCCAACCTCAATCTCCTCTACCTTGACCGTGACCTCCGCTCCCTCTCGCTCTGCAACCGCAAATTTCGGTGTCAGAGAGGCAAGAGCCTTGACCGCGTCCGCCGCCTTTTCCTTTGCCCGTGCCTCAAGCAGCTTTCCGAGAGAAACCAACGTCAATATCATCGCTGCAGACTCAAAATACAGATCGTGCAAAAGCCTTGCTCTCACTTCGTTGCTCTCCCCCGCTCCCAATAACAGGAAAATGGAAACGATTCCGTACAAAACCGATGCTCCCGAGCCGATCGCAACGAGAGAATCCATATTCGGAGCGCGGTGGAGCAGTGCCAAAAATCCGTTTCTGAAAAACTTAAAATTCAAAATGAGAACGGGAAGAGTCAGAATGAATTGAGAAAGTGCCATCCAAACGGCATTTTCCGATCCTCTGAGAAAATTCGGAGCCTTGAGTCCAATCATTCCTCCCATTGCCAAATACATAATCGCAAGGGTGAAAACGGCAGAGAACACCAACCTTACAAGCTGTCCGCTCCATTCCTTTTTCTCTTTTTTTCTATTCTCTTTTTTATTAGTTAGCAGTGTATAACCAATCTTTTTAATTTCTTCCTCAAGCTTCTTTTCCAAAGCTTTTTCATCTATTTTTTCGTTAAAAAGTAGGATCGAAAGAGAATTTGTCAGCAAAGAAACCTTGCATTCTCCATCCTCTCCAAGCACCTTTTTTACGGTGCGTTCCACGTGTGAAACACATATTGCACAGCTCATTCCCTTGATCTCGTAGTGAAGCTTTTTCAAAATTCTCCTCCTTCGCCTGCTTTCTGTTTCTTATCTTATCTCTTTTTTCCCCCAATTTCGCCAAGAAACAGATGAATAAATTGTAAATTTTATTTAAACTATCATTATTTTATTTGCGCGCGCGCGTGTGTTATGCTATAATATATGTAATTATTATATTATATTAAAGAAAAAATGGAAAGGAGATCAAATACACCTCTATGGCAGACAAACATTATCTGGATGAGCTTGCAAATCTTTGGATCTCCGTAAAAGAATCCTTTAAGGATAAGAACGGAGAAGGACTTTCCGATACTACGGTCAGCCTTTGGTTTGACGACGTGAAGGTCGTGGGCTATGAGGAGCAGGCAGACGATCAAGGCAGAGATATCCTCACGCTCGGGATCGAAAATCCTTTTAAATACAGACAGATCCAGAATAAATTTCTCGATAAGATCAATAAGGCATTCAACGATTTTCTCGGCTTTGAGATTCGTGTGATCCTTGTCAAAACCGGAGATCCCACGTCAGCTGAGACCTTTTCCACTCCCATTCCAAAGGCAGAGGAGAAAAAAGAGATCAATCCGATCGAGCAAACGATCAGTGATAGCTCTGTTATGCCGATCTACAATTTCGAATACACCTTTGAAAACTTTATCGTTGGCGGAACGAACACCTTTGCGCACGCCGCTTGTCTCTCGATCGCAAACAATCCCTTTGCAAACAACTATAATCCCCTTTTCATTTACGGAAACAGCGGACTCGGAAAAACACACCTGATGTGTGCGATCGTAAACCGTCTCAAGCAGAATTACCCGAACATCAAGATCATTTATTCCAAATGCGAGGACTTCACCAATCAAATGATCTCTTGCCTTGCAAGCAAAACAATGGAGGAGTTCCGCGATAAGTACCGCAAATGCGACGTTCTTCTGATCGATGACGTGCAGTTCATTGCGGGAAAGACCTCTACGCAGGAGGAATTCTTTAACACCTTCAACGCCCTGTTTGAGGAAAAAAAGCAGATCATCTTTACATCCGACCGTCCTCCAAAGGACATCAATCCGCTCGAGGAGAGAATCCGCTCGCGCTTTGAATGGGGACTTTTGGCAGACATCGAACCGCCGGATCTCGAGCTTCGCATTGCAATCATCAAAAAGAAGGCGGAGCAGGTAAACGTTTCTCTCTCAACAGAGGTTATGACCTATCTCGGAGAGAATCTGCGCTCTAACATCCGTCAGATCGAGGGAACCATCAAAAAGCTGGCAGCCATCAGCTTCCTCTCCGGCTCTACGGTTACGATGGAGGTAGCGAGAAAGTGCATCACCGATATTTACGGCGGCACCGAGCCGATCAACGTGACTCTGGATAAGATCTTTTCGGCGGTTTACCGCAAGTATAATATCTCCAAGGAGGATATTACCGGTAAGAAGCGCACCAAGGAGATCGCAAATGCAAGACACATTACCATCTATCTCATTCGCACGCTGACCGAGATGTCCTATTCCAACATTGCAAAGATCTTTAGTCGAGATCACGCAACCATCATGTCCTCTTGCGAGACGATTACACATAAAAAGATCTCGAACGCTTCCTTCTCCACGGAGCTCAACGATCTTCAAAAGGAAATTACCGACCACTGAAAACGAGTTTTCCACAACCTTTTCAACACCTGTGGAAAACCTGTTTAAAAACTGTTTGATTTTTCCTTTCTTTCACATATAAAATTTCTTTTTCTTCTTGTTTTACAAAGATTTTTTAAGGTTGAAAATTTTTCTTTCCCCGTTGTGGAAAACATCCTTCTTTTTAATCTTCCTTCCTCTTTTCCCTTCTTTTGTATGTGGAAAACAAAAGTGGAAAAAATTGTGGAATATTCAATTTTTCGTTTTTCTTCTTTTTCTTTCTTTTTTCTTATGCATCTCTCAGATCTTTTCACATTTTCTCCCCACTTTTTCATCCGATCTTTACACGGAAAAAGATTTTTATAAGATTAAAAAATCCTTGTGACGTATACATTTTTTCACTTTTCCACACTTTCAACCGCACATAATATTATTACTACTGTTTAATCTATCTATTCTTTCTTTTCTTTTCGCTGCGCGAGAGAAACAAAATGAAATTTATCGAAAGGCATTTCTTGTATTATGAAGATTTCTTTTAACAGACAAATTATCAACGAAGCCGTAACCCCTCTTCTCTGTGCCGTATCGGGAAAATCTACGCTTTCCGCAATTGAGGGTATTCTCATCGAGGCTCAGACCGACGGCACCTGCGTGCTGACCACCTTCGACCTCGAAAAGGGTATGCGCGTAACTGTTGAGGCGGATGTCGAGGAGGCAGGCTCCTACATTATCAATGCCCAGAAATTCTCTCAGACCGTTCGGGTAATGGAGGGAGAAACCATCACCCTGACCGTTGACGATACCCTCCAGGCGTGCATTTCCTGCGGTCGCTCCAATCACCGTATGAAGGCACTGATGGGAACCGACTATCCCGTTATTCCCCGTCTGACCACTGAGGATGGCTTTGTGATCGGTCAGGCAGCACTTAAAAATATGCTTTCCAAGGTTATGTACGCAATGGCAGTGAACGATCAGAGACCGGTTCTCAACGGCTGCTACTGCAAGGTTACCGACAATTCTCTTCTTATGGTTTCCTGCGATAGCTTCAAGCTTGCAAAATGTATGATCGAGACCGAAATTGAAAATAAGAACGAGGATGCAACCGATCTCAATTTCTCCTTTATTATGCCTACCAAAACGGTCAATGAGCTTTTCAAAATGCTCAAGGATGATGAGAGGGAGAGCGTTCGTATCTATATGAGCCGTAAGAACATCGTGTTCCATATCGGAAATCTCATTTTCTTCTCCCGTCTGATCGAGGGACAGTATATCGATTATGACCGTATTCTCGTTAACTCGCACAGAATTGAAGCAATCGTTCCCCGTGATGCGATGATCTCCGCGCTTGAGAGAGCGGCGCTTGTCACCGAGGAGAAGGTTGCGGGAAGCGTAAAATCACACGTCAAGCTGGATTTTTCGGAGAATATCGTCAAGATCTCCGCTTCCTCCACGATGGGAAGCACCTATGATGAGCTTGAGATCGACCATAAAGGTGGAGATCTTCTCATCGCGTTCAACAACCGCTTCCTCATTGATAGCCTCCGTGCCGCAGATTGCGCACACGTCAAGCTCTCGATGACCTCCGCGCTGACGGGAATCAACATCGAGCCCGCGGAGAGCGATGAAAACGTCAAGGAGATCTTTATGCTCCTGCCCGTCCGAATGAAAGAGTGATCCCACAGGGGTAAACCTTATGTACTGCAATCGCATCAGGGTAAGAAATTTCCGTAACGTCGAGGAGGCTGACGTTTCCTTTGACGAGGGAGTGAATATCCTGCACGGCGCGAACGCGCAAGGAAAAACAAATTTGCTCGAGGCGATCGGCTATGCGGCAATCGGCAAGAGCTTCCGCACCTCGCACGATGAGGATATGATAAAATTCGGTGCAGAGATGGCGGAGATCTCGATCGATTTTCACGATTCGGTCAGACCGCAGAACATAACGGTTCGTATGATGAAGGGAAAAAGAAGAAGGATCGAATTGAACGGCGTTAAGATCAACCGCGTTTCCGACGTTGTGGGAGCTTTCCGCACCGTTCTCTTCTGCCCGGAAAACCTCTCTCTCATCAAGGACGGCCCCGCAGAGAGACGAAATTTTTTGGACGTTGCGATCTCTCAGCTCTATCCGGTTTATCTCAAAAGTCTCCAACGCTACAATCAGATACTCAAGCAGAGAAATCAGCTCATCCGAAACGCCGAGGAGGACAGAAAGACCTTTTCCGATACGATCGAGTTCTGGTCCTCTCAGCTTGCGCACGAGTCGGCAATCATCTCCGCCTACCGTGTAAAATATCTCGCAAAGGCATCCGACCGAATCAAGGATTGCTTCTTTGAAATGATGGGAGAGAAGGAGATCCCCGTGGCTGTCTATGAGGGATCCTCCCATCAGCCTCCCGAGGCATATGAGGATATGAAGGAGACAGAGAGGATCTATTTTGATCTTTTGATGAAGCATCACGATCGCGAGATCGGTGCGGGATCCACGCTGTGGGGAATCCACAAGGACGATATTGATATCCTGCTCAACGAAAAATCTGCGAGAAGCTTCGCTTCTCAGGGACAGCAAAGATCCTTAGCGCTTGCAATGAAGCTTGCGGAGGGAGAGGTCTGCGCGCAGATCACGGGAGAAAGACCGGTATTCCTCTTTGATGACGTCTTTTCGGAGCTGGATTGCTCCAGACGCGCGTATCTTTCGGGAAAATTATCGGACAGACAGGTTATTATGACCACCTGCGAGCCTTCGGGAACTGTCGGCGGCAGGCTGATCGAGGTCAGAGACGGCACTTATACGCCTATCTGACGGTAAGGAAGGATCCTGATATGTATCTACACATCGGAAACAATAAAAACATACGGATGAAGGATATTGTGGGAATATTCGATGCCGATACGGCAACCGTCTCGGCAGTGACGAAAAAATATCTCTCGGAGGCACAAAGCAGAAAATGCGTTGTGTTTGCTTCCGAGGAGCTGCCGAAATCCTTCGTTTTGTATAAGGATAAAAAGGGAGACTATCTCGTTTGCTTCTCCCAGCTCTCCACGTCAGCACTTTCGGGACGCACGGAGCAGTTTGAAAAAAGAGATCATAAAGAGGAGCCCGTTCGGGTTCTGTGACAGAAAGGATACATGGTAAAGCAATGGAAAATCAGAATCAACACGTTTACGACGAAAATCAGATTCAGGTTCTGGAAGGCCTGGAGGCAGTCAGAAAAAGACCGGGTATGTATATCGGCTCCACTTCTATTCGCGGTCTCCATCATCTGGTTTACGAAATCGTTGACAACTCGATCGACGAGGCGTTGGCGGGCCGCTGTAAGCGAATTGAGGTAACCTTGCACGAGGATAACAGCGTTTCCGTACAGGATGACGGACGCGGAATCCCCAGCGGAATCCATCCCAAAATGGGAATCCCCACGTTGGAGGTGGTTTATACCGTTTTGCACGCGGGAGGAAAATTCGGCGGTGACGGATATAAGTATTCCGGAGGTCTGCACGGTGTCGGTGCGTCGGTTGTAAACGCACTTTCCGAGTGGGTGGAGATCGATAACTGCCATGAGGGAAAGCGCTACACGGAGAGATTTGAACGCGGCCACGTGGCACGCCCCTTCCGCGAGGAGGGCCCCACCGACCGTCACGGTCTCTACGTCCGCTTCAAGCCCGATCCGCTCATCTTTGAGGAGATCGTATTTGAATATGATACGCTGCTCAAGAGACTGCGCGAGCAGGCATATCTCAATGCCGGTGTCAATATCTGTATCCGAGACGAAAGAGACGTTTTGGAGGACGGAACACACCGCGAGGATGATCTGGAATATGAGGGAGGCATCCGCTCCTTTGTTGAGGATCTGAATACGCAGAAGCATTGCGAGGTCGTGCATCCCGAGGTCATTTATATGAAGAGCGAGCGTGAAAACTCCGTAGCGGAGGTTGCGCTTCAGTATAACGATAGCTATAACGAAACGCTCCTGACATTTGCAAACAACATCAATACCATCGAGGGAGGAACCCACGAGGTAGGATTCAAGACCGCGCTGACCAAGGTATTTAACGACTACGGCAGAAAATACGGAATTATGAAGGACAGCGACAAGAACCTCTCCGGAGAGGACGTCCGTGAGGGACTTTGCGCGGTCGTTTCGGTCAAGCTCACCGAGGCACAGTTTGAGGGTCAGACCAAGTCCAAGCTCGGAAACAGCGAGATGAGAAACTATCTCTACTCCCTCGTCACCGAGAAGCTCAGCGAGTACCTCGAGGAAAATCCGGGTGTCGGTAAGGCAATTCTGGATAAGGCTCTTGCGGCATACAGAGCAAGAGAGGCAGCGAGAAAGGCAAGAGAGGCAACTCGCCGCAAGGGACTCCTGGAGGGATCTACTCTGCCCGGAAAGCTGCGCGACTGCCAGGAAAAGAATACCGAGCTGACCGAGCTTTATCTTGTAGAGGGAGACTCCGCAGGAGGCTCCGCAACACAGGGAAGAAACTCGCGCTTCCAGGCGATCCTTCCTTTGCGCGGTAAGGTTTTGAACGTTGAAAAAACAAGACTTGATAAGGTCTATTCCAACCAATCCCTCATCCCGATCATTCAGGCACTCGGTTGCGGAATCGGAGAGGAATTTGATATTACAAAGCTTCGTTACGGCAAGATCATTATTATGGCGGATGCCGACGTCGACGGATCTCATATCCGAATCCTGCTCCTCACCTTCTTCTTCAGACATATGAAGGAGCTGATCGAGGGAGGACATATTTACTTTGCACAGCCTCCTCTTTATAAGATCTACAAGAGAGGATCCAAGCAAGGCTCCGAGCGTTACGCTTACACCGAGGAGGAAAAGGAAGCAATCGTTGCGGAGATGGGTGGAACCAATATCGAGGCAGATCGCTATAAGGGTCTTGGTGAGATGGATGCGGATCAGCTTTGGGAGACGACGATGGATCCCGCAAACCGTACCATTCTGCGCGTGACCATTGAGGATGCAATCGCTTGCGACGAGATCTTCTCACTCCTGATGGGAGATAAGGTCGAGCCTCGCCGTGTATTCATTGAGGAAAACGCAAAATTTGCGGAGAATCTCGATATCTAATTCAATTATTCTTCATTTCTACTCCTTAACAAAAGAACCGAGAAAGGAGGTTTGGTGTGAAGGTCTTTCAAAATAAATTCTTTTTGGTCTGCCTGTGTGTGGCATTGGTCATCTGTACGGTTTCCACAACCTTTTCGCTGATGGGATTTCGTGAGCCTGTCCGCGAGGTGATCGGTGTTGTTACAACCCCTTTGCGTTGGGTGGCAAGCGTGGTAACCGACGGAGTTGGAGGATTTTTCGAGCATTTCAAGCTCCAGAGCGCTTTGATCGATCGAAACGAAGCGCTGGAAAAGGAAAACCAAAGCCTGCGCGACCAAAGCCTCCGCGCCGATCTTCTGGAGGAGGAAAATGCACGTCTGCGCAACTATCTCGATATGAAGGACAAGTACCCTACCTTCCTGCTTGAGGAGGGAATGGTGATCGGCTCGGAATCGTCGGGATATATGACCGTCTTTACCCTCAATCGGGGTACGGCACACGGAATTGCAATCAATATGCCCGTCATCGTCAAGGAGGGCGTGGTTGGATACGTTACGGAGGTCGGATTGACCTGGTGTAAGGTCTCCACCATTCTCGAAAAGGGAGCAAACTCCAAGGGAATCGGTGCATACGTTGCCGACAAAGGAACGATGGGGGTCGTTCAGGGAGATTATACCCTCGAGCAAAAGGGACTTTGCAAGATGTCCTATATTGAGGAGGGTGCCGATATTGCAGTTGGGGATGTGATCGTCTCAAGCGGTGTCGGAAGCGTTTATCCAAACGATCTCATTATCGGAACGGTGATCGAGGTCGGTGTGGATGAATACACCCGTACGATCGTTGCAACCGTTCGCCCGGCAGTGGATTTTTCCTCTCTGAAATATATGCTGATCGTTACGGGATATGAGCAGAGCGGAGACGGATATCAAAAGCCCTCGGGGCTTCCCGAGACCGAGGATGAGGAGGATCAGTACGTTCCTCCCGGAATCGGAAACGGAGGATACGGCTGATGGCAAGATATATCCTCGGCAGACAGGCGCAAAACCGCTCTAAAATTATTTTATACTGTTCCGTGATCGGTGCCGTGCTTTTGCTCTGCGCCATCCTGCAAACCTCTGTGCTCGGTCGGATCAAGCCGTTTGGCGTAACTCCCGATCTGATGATCACAGCAGTTCTTACCGTTACGTTTTTTTGCGGATATCATACGGGATCGATCACAGCGATCGGTGCGGGATTTCTCATCGACGCACTCGGCTCGGTTGGATTTTCCATTCTTCCGCTCGTATATTTTCTGTTTGCATATCTCATCGGATATTACGTCAAGGTGTTGGGAGCGGGCGGATACCTATCGTATCTGATCTGCTTTGGAATCGCACTCCTCGTTCGATTTCTCACAACCCTTGCCTATACGCTACTTTCAAGAGGGGAGCTGAAATTCGGAGAATTTCTTCTTCACCTCGCACTTCCCGAGCTTCTCGGGACACTCATTTTCGGAATTTTCGTATTCTTCCCCGTTTGGGGAATTTCGGTGTGGCTGAAAAAGAAAGCACCGTAAAAAACTAATCAGGAAAGGTAAACAACCGTGGCTAACGAAAAAGACAAAAATATTGACAGGCAGCAAGAGATCGAGCTGTTTGAAAATCAAAAGATCGTAGACGTGGGAATGGAGAAGGAGGTAAAAAAATCCTTCATCGAGTATTCTATGTCTGTTATCATGTCCCGTGCCCTTCCCGACGTCAGAGACGGAATGAAGCCGGGTCAGCGCCGTATCCTCTACGCAATGTATGAGGATGGATTGGTTCATTCCAAGCCCTTCCGTAAGTCCGCAACAACGGTCGGTAACGTGCTTGGTCGCTACCATCCTCACGGTGATGCTGCCGTTTACGGCACGATGGTTCGTATGGCGCAGCCCTTCACGCTTCGCTATCCTCTCGTTGAGGGTCACGGTAACTTCGGTTCCGTGGACGGAGACAGCGCCGCTGCATACCGTTATACCGAGGCAAGACTTGACCGCATTGCGGACGAGATGATGAAGGACCTCGATAAGAACGTCGTTCCCATGATGCCGAACTTTGATAACCGCCTGCAGGAGCCGACGGTTCTTCCCTCGCGCTTCCCCAATCTCCTTGTCAACGGATCGATCGGAATTGCGGTCGGTATGGCAACCAATATTCCTCCCCACAATCTCGGAGAGGTCATTGACGCAACGGTTTACCGTATGGACAACCCCGAATGCACGGTTGACGATCTGATGCAGTACATTCAGGGTCCCGACTTCCCCACCTACGCAACTATTTACGGTGTCAACGGCATCAAGCAGGCGTATACAACGGGTAAGGGACACATTATGGTCCGCGCAAAGGCGAACATCGAGGAGGAGCATCGCAGGATCGTATTCACGGAGATTCCTTATGCAGTCAATAAGAGCACGCTCTGCGAGGCGATCGCACTTTGTGCCAAGGATAAGAAGATCGACGGAATTACCGACCTGCGCGATGAATCGGGCAGAGACGGTATGAGAATCGTGGTGGAATACCGCCGCGATGCAAATCCGCAGATCATTCTCAATCAGCTCTACAAATTCACACAGCTTCAGGATACCTTTGCAGTCAATATGCTCGCGCTCGTCAACAACGAGCCTAAGGTGCTCAACCTCCCCCAGATCCTCGATCACTACATCGCGCATCAGGAGCAGGTCATCATTCGCCGCACCCAATTCGACCTGGATAAGGCAAAGGCAAGAGCACACATTTTTGAGGGATATAAGATCGCGCTCGACAACATCGACGAGATCGTGCAGATCATGAAGACTTCTCCCTCAATTCCCGCATCCAAGCTTACCCTGATGGAGCGCTTCGGTCTTTCCGAGATCCAGGCGCAGGCGATCGTTGAGATGACGCTCGGTAAGCTCACGGGTATGGAGAGAGACAAGATCGAGGAGGAGCTTCTCCGCCTCCATAATCTCATTTGCGAGCTTGAGGCAATTCTTGCGGATATGGGCAAGATCAGACAGATCATCAAGGACGAGATGATGGCGATCCGTAACCGCTATGCGGACGAGAGAAGAACGGTCATCGTTCCCGCAGAGCACGAGATCGTGCTTGAGGATCTCATCGAGCGCCATAGCTGCGTCATTACGCTCACTCACGCAGGCTACATCAAGCGTCAGCCTGCCGATACCTATTCCTCTCAGCACCGTGGCGGTAAGGGAATTATCGGAATGGGAACCAAGGATGAGGACTTCATTGAGAAGGTCATCTCCGTCAACAGCCATTCCTACCTGATGATGTTCACAAATAAGGGTAAGGTTCAGATGCGTAAGGCATATCTCATCCCCGAGGCAGGCAGAACCGCAAAGGGACAGAATATCGTCAACATTCTCGATCAGCTCACCGAGGGCGAAAAGATCACCGCTTGCATCAGCGTGGATTCCTTCACCGAGGACGAATACCTCACGATGGTAACCAAGTACGGTGTCATCAAGCGTACCGCTCTCTCGGAATACGAATATCAGCGTAAGGGCGGTAAGATCGCGCTGAACCTTGACGAGGGAGACGAGCTTGTGTTCGTTGTCCGCACGCAGGGTGATAAGGATCTGATCCTCGCAACCTCCAATGGACAGGCAACAAGATTCTCCGAGTCCAACGTCCGCGTAATGGGAAGAACCGCACGCGGTGTACGCGGCATCCGTCTCAAGGATGGCGATTACGTCACAGGCGTTTGCGTGGTTGACGATAGCAAGAGTCTGCTTTGCATCACTGAAAACGGATTCGGTAAGAGATCTCCGTTCGATGATTTCCGCTTGATGAAGAACCGCGGAGGCGGAGGCGTTACCTGCTATAACATCACCGAAAAGAGCGGAATGCTCACGGGTATTGCCGCAGTTACCGATGAGGACGATATTATGATGATCACCGATAGCGGCGTCATCATCCGTACCCCCGTTGCGGGAATTCCCGAGCGCTCGAGAAGCGCGGGAGGCGTCATTATGATGAGACTTGGCGACGATCAGAAGCTTGTCAACTTCACCGTTGTTGCACACGTTGAGGAGACGGAGCTTGAGGAAGATGCGACCGAGGGAGAAGCTCCCGCGGAAATCGCACCCGTCGAGGAATAAAAGCAAAAGGAGGGGGACACGCTTGCGGTTGATCCCCCTTCCCCACCATCATAAGATGAGGAAAAAATGAAAAAAAGAGAAGAAATACGCATCCGCGATCCCTTTATCGTAACCGACCGCGAGAATCAGTGCTACTATATGTACGGTACCACCGATCTGGAGCCGGATTCTTTGCATACGGGACACACCTTCACGGTGTATCGCTCCAAGGATCTGGAAACCTTTGATGACGGAACGGTCATTTTCGACGGAGCGGAGATCGGCTTTTGGGCAGACCGCGATTATTGGGCGCCCGAGGTGCATCTCTACAACGGTAAATACTATCTGTTTGGAAGCTTTAAAAGCGAAACGCACTGCAGAGCAACGCAAATTCTTGTCAGTGATACCCCCGATGGAAAATTCCGCCCCATTTCTCAAAAGCCCGCCACACCGCAGGAGTGGGAATGTCTGGACGGAACGCTCTGGGTGGAGGACGGTGTTCCGTATATCGTTTTCTCTCACGAGTGGACGCAGATCAAAAACGGAGAGATTTGTGCAATGCCTCTGACCGAGGAT
>JAZQWH010000212.1:0-4922 GCA_045632205.1 Eubacteriales bacterium | reverse complement strand
GCCGCGAACGCGAGCTGGCACTCGGTGTTGACGTTGATCTTGGAAACGCCGAGAGAAATTGCCTTTTTGATCATCTCCTCGGGAATACCCGTGCCGCCGTGCAGAACGAGGGGCATCTCGCCAACCTTTGCGGAAATTGCCTCGAGCGTCTCGAAGGAAAGTCCTGCCCAGTTTGCGGGGTACTTGCCGTGGATGTTACCGATTCCTGCTGCGAGCATCGTAACGCCGAGATCTGCGATCATCTTGCACTCGTCGGGATCTGCGCACTCGCCGTTTCCGACAACGCCGTCCTCTTCGCCGCCGATCGCGCCGACCTCTGCCTCAAGGGACATTCCCTTCTCCGCACAAACCTTTACAAGCTCGGAGGTCTTTGCAACGTTCTCCTCAATGGGATAGTGGGAGCCGTCAAACATAATGGAGGAGAAGCCTGCCTCGATGCACTTGTAGCAGCCCTCGTAGGAGCCGTGGTCGAGATGAAGTGCAACGGGAACGGTGATTCCCATCTCCTCGATCATTGCCTTGACCATAGCCGCAACGGTCTTATATCCGGTCATATACTTACCTGCACCCTCGGATACGCCGAGAATGACGGGAGAATTTGCCTCCTGCGCCGCCTGCAGAATGGATTTGGTCCACTCGAGATTGTTGATGTTGAACTGACCGACTGCGTAGTGGCCCGCTCTTGCCTTGGTGAGCATTTCTTTTGCTGATACTAACATGATAACCCTCCTATGGTTTTTACATTCAAATGTTATTATATACCATTATTCTCAAAAAATCAATACTTTTTTACAAAACGCGAAAAATTATGAGAAAAAATTTTCGGTGCATACTAAAAGCGAGTTTAAAAAAAGGAGATGCACCGATGAAAAACGAAAGGGTACGTGCCCTGATCCTGCGAAACGCGCTTTTTGCAACCGCAACGCTCCTCGCGACCTCTGCGGTCAACCTGACCGATGCCTATTTTCTCTCCACGCTCGGCACGTCGGCAACCGCGGCGGCAGGCGTTGCCTTTGCCGTACAGTTTCTCCTGCAAGCCATCGGATTCACGGTCGGAATGGGCGGCGGAAGCCTGCTTTCCCGTGCGATGGGAGCGCAAAACGAGGAGGAATGCCGACGGAGCGTTCTCCTCTCCGTCCTGCTCGCACTCCTGATCGGCGGTGCGTTGGCTGCGGTCGGAACTCTGATGATCGACCGTCTCCTCCCGCTCCTCGGTGCAACAGAGAGCATCTATCACGAAGCGCGCGTCTATCTTCGTCTGCTTCTCCTCTCCGCGCCCCTCCTTTGCCTCTCGCTCGTGCTGTCTCAGCTTCTGCGTGCGGCGGGAAACGTCATTCTCTCTACGGTCGGATTTATCTCGGGAGGCGTGATCAATCTCGCACTCACCCCTCTTTTGCTCTTTCACTATCATCTCGGAATTGCAGGAGCAGGACTTGCCATTCTGATCGGTCACGCCGTCTCCTCACTGTCGCTTTTTCTCCTTACACGTCATAGGTATTCGCGTATCCGCATTTCCCTTTGCCGCCTGCCGCTCCGCGACGTGTCTCGCTTGCTTCGCACAGGACTTCCCTCCTTTTTTCGCCACGGGCTTTCGGGCGTTGCCACGCTCTCGCTCAATCACCTGGTACGCCCAATGGGGGCGGGCTTCATTGCGGCGGTCACCGTCGTCTCGCGCATCTCGCTCCTCTCGCTTTCCTTTTGCACGGGAATCGGACAAGGAATGATTCCCGTGGCAGGCTATTATTACGGCGCGAAAAAATATGATCTCGTGCGAAGGGCATACCGATTTTCCACCGTTCTCGCCTCTCTCGTCTCCCTCGGCATCGCCATTCCCGTGTTTGCTTTCGCGCCTGCACTGATGACACTCTTTCGAGCAGACGAAGAGGTCGCTCGGATCGGTGCTTCCGCACTCCGCGCGCAATGCACCGTCTTTGTCCTGCACGGCTTCATCACCACGACCACAATGCTCCTCCAAACGATCGGCAAAACGACCGCCTCCACCGTCCTTGCCGCCGCACGCCAAGGGATCTTCTTTCTCCCGCTTCTCTTCCTCTTCCCCTCCCAATTCCGCTATCTCCAGCCCACCGCCGACCTCCTTACCTTTTTGCTTGGGTTGTGGATCCGTTTTCGCGTGGAGAGGAAGGGGCATCCCTCCATCCTCAAGACCTTTCCAAAAGAAAATGTCCGTAGCCCTATCCATCGACAGTGGCACGGACAAAAATGACAGTCTCCTTTTCCTTACAGAAGGTTCTTGGTGTGGGAGAGGGAGTCCTTTCTTGCGGAGAACGCCCTTGCCGCCCTCCACTCAACCAAAGATCCTTTCACAAAAATTTCATTGATAAAAATATTTCTCCGTCCCCCTATCTATCGACAGTGGCACGGACAAAAATGACAATCTCCTTTTCCTTATGGAAGGTTCTTGGTGTGGGAGAGGGGTGTGGGGAGAGGGAGCCCCTTCTTGCAAGAAGGGGCTCCCTCTCCCCACACCCCTCTCCCACACCAAGAACCTTCCATAAGGAAAAGGAGATTGTCATTTTTGTCCGTGCCACTGTCGATAGATAGGGGGACGGAGAAATATTTTTATCAATGAAATTTTTGTGAAAGGATCTTTGGTTGAGTGGAGGGCGGCAAGGGCGTTCTCCGCAAGAAAGGACTCCCTCTCCCACACCAAGAACCTTCTGTAAGGAAAAGGAGACTGTCATTTTTGTCCGTGCCACTGTCGATGGATAGGGCTACGGACATTTTCTTTTGGAAAGGTCTTGAGGATGGAGGGATGCCCCTTCCTCTCCACGCGAAAACGGATCCACAACCCAAGCAAAAAGGTAAGGAGGTCGGCGGTGGGCTGGAGATAGCGGAATTGGGAGGGGAAGAGGAAGAGAAGCGGGAGAAAGAAGATCCCTTGGCGTGCGGCGGCAAGGACGGTGGAGGCGGTCGTTTTGCCGATCGTTTGGAGGAGCATTGTGGTCGTGGTGATGAAGCCGTGCAGGACAAAGACGGTGCATTGCGCGCGGAGTGCGGAAGCACCGATCCGAGCGACCTCTTCGTCTGCTCGAAAGAGTGTCATCAGTGCAGGCGCGAAAGCAAACACGGGAATGGCGATGCCGAGGGAGACGAGAGAGGCGAGAACGGTGGAAAATCGGTATGCCCTTCGCACGAGATCATATTTTTTCGCGCCGTAATAATAGCCTGCCACGGGAATCATTCCTTGTCCGATTCCCGTGCAAAAGGAAAGCGAGAGGAGCGAGATGCGCGAGACGACGGTGACCGCCGCAATGAAGCCCGCCCCCATTGGGCGTACCAGGTGATTGAGCGAGAGCGTGGCAACGCCCGAAAGCCCGTGGCGAAAAAAGGAGGGAAGTCCTGTGCGAAGCAAGCGAGACACGTCGCGGAGCGGCAGGCGGCAAAGGGAAATGCGGATACGCGAATACCTATGACGTGTAAGGAGAAAAAGCGACAGTGAGGAGACGGCGTGACCGATCAGAATGGCAAGTCCTGCTCCTGCAATTCCGAGATGATAGTGAAAGAGCAAAAGAGGGGTGAGTGCGAGATTGATCACGCCTCCCGAGATAAATCCGACCGTAGAGAGAATGACGTTTCCCGCCGCACGCAGAAGCTGAGACAGCACGAGCGAGAGGCAAAGGAGGGGCGCGGAGAGGAGAAGCAGACGAAGATAGACGCGCGCTTCGTGATAGATGCTCTCTGTTGCACCGAGGAGCGGGAGGAGACGGTCGATCATCAGAGTTCCGACCGCAGCCAACGCACCGCCGATCAGGAGTGCGAGCAGGACGGAGAGGAGAACGCTCCGTCGGCATTCCTCCTCGTTTTGCGCTCCCATCGCACGGGAAAGCAGGCTTCCGCCGCCCATTCCGACCGTGAATCCGATGGCTTGCAGGAGAAACTGTACGGCAAAGGCAACGCCTGCCGCCGCGGTTGCCGACGTGCCGAGCGTGGAGAGAAAATAGGCATCGGTCAGGTTGACCGCAGAGGTCGCGAGGAGCGTTGCGGTTGCAAAAAGCGCGTTTCGCAGGATCAGGGCACGTACCCTTTCGTTTTTCATCGGTGCATCTCCTTTTTTTAAACTCGCTTTTAGTATGCACCGAAAATTTTTTCTCATAATTTTTCGCGTTTTGTAAAAAAGTATTGATTTTTTGAGAATAATGGTATATAATAACATTTGAATGTAAAAACCATAGGAGGGTTATCATGTTAGTATCAGCAAAAGAAATGCTCACCAAGGCAAGAGCGGGCCACTACGCAGTCGGTCAGTTCAACATCAACAATCTCGAGTGGACCAAATCCATTCTGCAGGCGGCGCAGGAGGCAAATTCTCCCGTCATTCTCGGCGTATCCGAGGGTGCAGGTAAGTATATGACCGGATATAAGACCGTTGCGGCTATGGTCAAGGCAATGATCGAGGAGATGGGAATCACCGTTCCCGTTGCACTTCATCTCGACCACGGCTCCTACGAGGGCTGCTACAAGTGCATCGAGGCAGGCTTCTCCTCCATTATGTTTGACGGCTCCCACTATCCCATTGAGGAGAACGTTGCAAAGACCTCCGAGCTTGTAAAGGTTTGTGCGGAGAAGGGAATGTCCCTTGAGGCAGAGGTCGGCGCGATCGGCGGCGAAGAGGACGGCGTTGTCGGAAACGGCGAGTGCGCAGATCCCGACGAGTGCAAGATGATCGCAGATCTCGGCGTTACGATGCTCGCAGCAGGAATCGGTAACATCCACGGCAAGTACCCCGCAAACTGGGCAGGACTTTCCTTCGAGACGCTCGAGGCAATTTCCGCAAAGGTTGGCGAGATGCCCCTCGTTCTGCACGGCGGCACGGGTATTCCCGAGGAGATGATCAAAAAGGCAATTTCTCTCGGCGTTTCCAAGATCAACGTCAACACCGAGTGCCAGCTCGCGTTCGCGGC
>JAZQWH010000211.1:0-1212 GCA_045632205.1 Eubacteriales bacterium | reverse complement strand
CACTTAATAACAATATTTGTCTACTAATTGTCCACTATTTATCCACGCCGACCGAGTCGGCAGAACGGAGAAAGATATGTCCGAAGCATCCAATCGGCTCCAAACGCAGATCGCTGTCATCGGTGCAGGGCACGCAGGAGTCGAGGCAGCACTCGCCGCCGCCCGTATGGGAATCGACACCGTTCTTTTCACGATGTCTCTCGATGCCGTCGCAAATATGCCCTGCAATCCCTCTATCGGAGGCACGGCAAAAGGACACCTGGTGTACGAAATTGACGCACTGGGCGGCGAAATGGGCAGAGCGGCAGATCTCGTCACCCTGCAATCGCGCACCTTGAATATGGGCAAGGGCGCCGCCGTGCAAAGCAAACGGATCCAAGCAGATCGCAAAAAATATCAGAGTATTATGAAGCACACGCTTGAGACGACCGATCATCTCCGCTTGATCCAGGCAGAGATCGTCGAGCTTCGCACTGCCGAAGACGAAAACGGCAAGAAACGCGTCTCCTCCATCCTCACAAGGCTTGGCGAGGAGTGGTTTTGCAACTGCGTCATTTTAGCAACGGGAACCTTCCTTGAAAGCGCAATATTTGTCGGTAATGTAAGCTACGAGGCAGGGCCGGACGGGATGCTCCCCGCAAAGGGTCTGTCCGCATCTCTGCAGGAAGCAGGCATCCGTCTTTTGCGCTTCAAAACTGGAACCCCGGCACGCGTCAAGCGCCAAAGCATCGACTTTTCAAGGCTTGAGGAGCAACCGGGAGAGGAGCAGGCACTTCCCTACTGCGCTGATCACCCCGAGGATCTCTTTGATTCTCTCGAGCAGATCCCCTGCCACATTGTTTATACAAACGCCGACACCCATCGCATCATCCGCGATAACATCAAAAGAAGCGCGCTCTATTCGGGTAAGATCCACGGCACAGGCCCAAGATATTGCCCCTCCATCGAGGACAAGCTCGTCCGCTTCGCAGACAAGGAGCGGCATCAGCTTTTTGTCGAGCCAATGGGAGCCGACACGGAGGAAATGTACGTTCAAGGCTTCTCCACCTCCCTGCCAACCGACGTTCAGATCGAAATGCTGCACTCTCTCAACGGATTTGAGAACGCCGAGATCATGCGCTACGCCTATGCAATCGAATACGATTGTGCGGATCCCACGCAAATGAACGCAACGCTTGAGTTCAAGCAGGTAAAAGGACTTTACGGAGCAGG
>JAZQWH010000210.1:0-39801 GCA_045632205.1 Eubacteriales bacterium | reverse complement strand
TCCGTTCGTTCGGCGGACTTGCCGAGTACACCAAGTATTCCATTCGCGTGACCTATACCTACGATCTCAATGACGGTGACGGTGTGCATACCGAGACGAGCGTGCTGGATACGTTTACTGCGCCGCATTATGCGCTGGCGGGAGTAGAGTGCTTGAACACGACCGCAATCAAAATCGGGGATAGAATCGTTTTGAAGATCCAAATGGATATGACGAGCGGTTTGGTTGTCAAAAAAGCTACGGTCAACGGCAAGCAATACGATGTATCGACCGTTGGAACGAGCTATATCGCGATCAATATCCCTGTGACAGAGACGCTCGGCGGTGGAAGCACGCAGCTGGTAATTGAGAAATTGATGATCGAGGGATGCTACAGGAGTGAAGCCTATTATGCTGAGCCTGCCGCCAATCATACGGTGAACGTCTTTATCAACGGAGATCTCGATATAACGGGAGTGAAGATCGTGGATCTGAACGGAAACGAGACCACGCGCGTGAATTGCAACGACGGGCTTCGCCTTCTGATCGATCTGAATAACCCGACGGGCTATACCGTAACGCAGGTTGAAGTGATGCGTAGCTTGAACTCTATACCCACCTCCTCGATGAACGTCACACACGTTAGCGCCGAGCAGATCCTTGTTGTATTGGAATGCAGTCAATCGGATTGTGGATTTGATCAGTGGTATCTTTCCAAGCTCACGTTTGGAAACGCAACGACGGGAAGTATGACCAAGAGCTTTGAACCTCTACCAACCTCGGAATTCACCGCTTACGATCCCGACGCGGTTGTTTACATTACCGAGCCGGAGCAGCTTTTTGATCTTAATCTTGAGAGTGGTGATTTGTATTATCTTCTTATGAACGATCTTGATCTGAGCGGATTTGACGTGGATAATTTCGGTAGCCTTGAGGGTATTTTTGACGG
Source organism: Eubacteriales bacterium (assembly GCA_045632205.1). GTDB lineage: Bacteria > Bacillota > Clostridia > Oscillospirales > CAG-272 > UMGS1865. Next base: position 38,873 of record JAZQWH010000210.1, on the reverse strand, counting down.
AAACGGATATTCGATCAAAAACTATACCGTAAACAGGGTGGTTGCAAACGGAGATCATTGCTTTGGATTGCTCGAATATGGGCGCGGCCTTGTAAGAAACCTGAATCTTGAGGACGTTTCCGTAACGGTTGTAAATATGGGAGACGCAACAGTGTCTTTTTACGGCATTGCGGGAAATCCGAGCGGTAATACGTTGAGCTGTTACGATTGCACCCTCTCGGGAGAGATCACCATTGCGGCACCGTGTAACGTAGTAAGAATTTTTGCAGAAAATCCTGACGCTACTGATAGCGCGTGTGTCAACTGCATCAACTACGCGGATATTTCCGTCGGCTCTATCCTCAATGGAGAGGACGTTTTGTTTGCCGATTCTGGAGTCAGCGGCTGTAAGAATTACGGCGAGCTTTACGTTGGAAGCAACAAGGTAACGATCCCCGGTGTGGAGGATTGCACCGGAAGCTGAGTGCTTTCCCCTGCACGGATTTTACAAATCCACAAAACTTTAAGAAAAGCCGAAAAGTCGTTGACTTTTCGGCTTTTTGATGCTATAATAGGGAAGATTTTGAAATCTTGAGGTGACGTACAATGAAATTTGACAACAACAAGCGACTCACGCTTGCCTGCTATACGGTCAACGTCTCTATGGCGATCGTGGGCAATCTCTCGCCCCTGCTGTTTCTGACCTTCCGCTCGCTCTACGGCATTTCCTATTCGCTTTTAGGTCTTCTGGTGCTGATCAACTTTGTCACCCAGCTTTCCATCGACCTCATCTTCTCCTTCTTTTCTCATAAATTCAATATCCCCAAGGCTGTCAAATTCACGCCCGTCTTTACCGTTGTGGGACTTCTGCTCTATGCCACCGCTCCCCTCCTGTTCCCGAATACCGTCTATCTCGGGATCGTGATCGGTACTGTGATCTTCTCTGCGGGCAGCGGCTTTGCGGAGGTTCTCATCAGCCCCGTGATCGCGGCGATCCCGAGCGAGAATCCCGAGCGCGCGATGAGCAAGCTTCATTCCATCTATGCGTGGGGCGTTGTCGGTGTCATCGTTGTGGGCACGCTGTTCCTCTTCGGCTTCGGTCAGGAGAGCTGGCAGTGGTTTTCTCTCTTGCTCATCCTCGTTCCCATCCTCTCGCTCATCCTTTTCCACGGCACCGAATTTCCGCCCCTCGAAACCCCTGAGCGGATGTCGGGCGCGTTGCAGATGATGAAGCACAAAACGCTTTGGATCTGCGTTTTCGGAATCTTCCTCGGCGGAGCGGCAGAATGCACGATGGCGCAGTGGGCATCGGGATATCTGGAGCAGGCGATTGGAATTCCCAAGATCTGGGGCGATATTTTCGGCGTTGCGCTCTTCTCCGTGATGCTGGGTATGGGACGTACCCTCTATTCCAAATACGGCAAGAATATTGAAAAAATGCTTTTCCTCGGCGCACTTGGCGCGGCGGCGTGCTATTTGATCGCGGCGGTTTCTCCGTTCCCCATCCTCGGCCTGCTCGCCTGCGCGTTCACGGGCTTCTGCGTTTCGATGCTTTGGCCCGGAAGCCTGATCGCGGTCGATGCCAGAATTCCTGCGGGTGGTGTATTTATGTATGCGCTGATGGCGTCGGGCGGTGATCTCGGCGCATCGGTCGGCCCCCAGCTTGTCGGCGTTGTAACCGACTCTATTGCGGCAAATCCCACTTGGTTTGAGCTTGCCGCCAAGCTCTCCCTGACTCCCGAGCAGCTCGGAATGAAGGTGGGAATGCTGATCGGTATGCTCTTCCCGTTGATCGGCGTATTTGTATACCTCCATCTTCTCCGCGGACGCAAAAAGCTGAAAAATTAAATAGAAAAGGAAGGTGCGCGGCACCTTCCTTTTTTACGTGTCCTTTTTGCCCTCCCGCTTGTACGCGCCCGGCGTTACGCCGAGAAACGTGCGGAAGAGCTTGCAGAAATAGGCGGAATCGTTGAATCCGTTTGCGTATGCCGCCTCGGTGACCGAGTAATTGCGGAATCGGATGTCATATGCGGCGCGCTCTACGCGGAGGCGGTTGATGTATTCGATGGGGGTAGAGTCGGTATAGGTGCGGAAGAAGCGGCAGAGATATTTTTCGTTGATTCCCGCCGCGCGTGCAAGCGAGGAAAGGGAAATGCGCTCGGTGTAGTGCTCCTCGATCCACCCCAAGAGCTTGGTCAGCTGTTGCAATTGGCGCTCCTGCGCCTTGCCGTGCGAGGCGGTGGTGATCGCATCCGCTTCGTAAAAGGCGTGGAACAGGGCATAGAGCGTGGAATAAACGGCAAGAGGGGCGTGCTTGCTTTGCTCGCGCAGATGGGAAAAGAGAAGATCGGTCTGCTCCGCAACGCCGTGCGGCGCTTCCTCTCTTGTAAAAAGCTCACGAACCGCGCATTGCCTTTGCACGAGTGGGGAGAGGAGGCGATTGACCGTTCCGCTGCTCTGCAAAAGCATTTCGGGCTTGAAAACCGCGCATTCGTAGATGCAATCCTGCGGCTCTCCGCGATGGACGGTGCCCGAATTGATGAAGGCGAGATCTCCGCGGTGCAGGACGTACTGCCGACGGTTGAGATGAAGCGTCAGCGTTCCCTCACGTACGCAAAGCAGCTCTGCCTCGGTGTGCCAATGCGCGGGCATCACGTATTGCGGATGCGAACGGTCCACAAAATAATATTCAATTGGGAAGTCCTGACTTCCGTGCAGCTTTTTCTCGTTTAGCTCGGAATATTTCATCTGTACCCTCCAAACCGAAAAATGTGACGATCGTTATAAAAAATGTGCGGTTTTGAACAAGAAGTTTCTTTTATTTTACACTATAATGGAAGTGAAAGCAATACCGTTTTTAAAAAAACGTGAAAAAGGAGAAAAAAGATGTCAAGATTGATCGGAGAATATCCCGTAATCGGAATCCGTCCCACCATTGACGGCAGACGAGGCGTGCTGAAGGTGCGCGAGTCACTTGAGGAGCAGACGATGAATATGGCGAAAAACGCGGCTCGCCTGCTGGAGGAGAATTTGCGTTATTCGGACGGTACCCCTGTGCGCGTTGTGATCGCGGACACCACCATCGGACGTGTTGCGGAGGCGGCTGCCTGCGCGGACAAATTCCGCCGTGAGGGCGTTGCCATCACGCTCACCGTCACCCCCTGCTGGTGCTACGGCGCGGAGACGATGGATATGGAAAAGGACACCATCAAGGCGGTCTGGGGCTTTAACGGCACCGAGCGCCCCGGCGCGGTCTATTTAGCCTCCGTTCTTGCAACCCACGCACAGAAGGGCTTGCCCGCGTTCGGCATTTACGGCAGAGACGTTCAGGATGCGGACGATACGACGATCCCTGCGGACGTGCGCGAGAAGATTTTGCGCTTTGGCCGTGCGGCTGTTGCGGTTGCAACCATGCGCGGACGCTCCTATCTGCAGATCGGCTCGATCTGTATGGGAATCGGCGGCTCGATCATCGATCCCGATTTCATCGAGGATTATCTCGGTATGCGCGTGGAGTCGGTTGACGAGGTGGAGATCATTCGTCGAATGACCTGCGGAATTTACGATCGGGAGGAATATGAAAAGGCGCTTGCGTGGACGAAGGCGCACTGCATCGAGGGCTTTGACAAAAACCCCGAGGAGCTTCAGCGCACGCGTGAGGAGAAGGATGCCGATTGGGAGTTCGTGGTGAAGATGATGGTCATCATCAAGGATCTGATGAACGGAAATCAGAATCTTCCCGAGGGCTGTGAGGAGGAGCGTGTGGGACACAACGCCATTGCCGCAGGCTTCCAGGGTCAGAGACAGTGGACCGATTTTTACCCCAACTGCGATTTCCCCGAATCGATGCTCAACACCTCTTTCGATTGGAACGGAGCGCGTGAGCCGTATATCCTCGCAACTGAAAACGACGTCCTCAACGGACTTGGAATGCTCTTTATGAAGCTGCTCACCAACCGTGCGCAGATGTTTGCGGACGTGCGCACCTACTGGAGCGGTGACGCGATCCATCGCGTGACGGGTTATGAGATCGAGGGACACGCAAAGGCTGCGGACGGCTTGATCCATCTGATCAATTCGGGTGCGTGCTGTCTCGATGCCAACGGAGAGGCGAGGGATGCGGACGGAAACGCTTGCATCAAGCCGTGGTACGAGATCAATGAAGCGGATCAGAAGGCGATCCTCGAGAATTCGACCTGGAACTACGCCGATCTCGGCTATTTCCGCGGCGGCGGATATTCCTCTCGCTTCCTGACGCGCGCAGAGATGCCGATGACGATGATCCGTCTCAATCTTGTCAAGGGACTCGGCCCTGTGGTGCAGATCGCGGAGGGATGGTCTGTTGCGCTTCCCGACGAGGTTTCGGATACGCTCTGGAAGCGTACCGACTACACCTGGCCCTGCACCTGGTTTGCACCGCGTGTCACGGGTACGGGCGCGTTCAAGACCGCTTATGACGTGATGAACAATTGGGGCGCAAATCACGGCGCCATCTCTTACGGACACATCGGAGCGGACGTCATCACGCTCTGCTCGATGCTCCGCATCCCCGTCTCCATGCACAACGTTGAGGAGGAGAAGATCTTCCGTCCCGCTGCCTGGAGCGCATTCGGACAGGACCGTGAGGGCGCGGATTACCGTGCTTGCGCGGCTTACGGCGCACTCTATAAGAAATAAGAAGAACGGAGAGGGGCACCTTTTTGGGGTGCCCCTCTTTTTTTGCTTACAGATCAGGCTTTTCGGAATTCGCTCATAGAGATTCCGTACTTCTTTCGAAAGAGGTCGGATGCCCAGGAGACGTTGTTGAAGCCGCTTTCGTAGAGAATGCGGGAGATGGAATGGTTGCTGTTTTTGAGCATATTGGCAACGAAGTTGAGACGCAGGTCGTTGACGAATTCCGAGACGGTCATACCCGTATATTTCTTGAGCGTGCGTGCAACGTGCTCGCGCGAGCGGTCGGAAAGCTCCAGCATTCTTGCGCTTCCGTACACAAAATTTTCGTTCTTTCGCATCTCATTGCAGAGAGAGGCGAGCCACGGGGGCATGCTCTCCTCGTTTTCCTCGCTCGGAAGATCGAGAAAATAGCGCGTCAGGATGCGAAGGAGCAGCACGCGCAGGGAGGTGCGAAGGGTTGTGGTCTGCTCCGAGGGGATCGCACGAATTGCGGTCATATGCGCGCTGAGCCACGCAAAATCGCTGTCCGACAGAAACGCTGCGGCAGGATTTTTGCAGCTGCAGATGCGATTTCTCAGTGCATCGTCGCCAAGATAGGAAAAGAGCGCGTCTGCGGTTGCGGCGGTAAAGGTGACGTTGAGGAAGGAGAAGGGCTTGCCGTCTGCATCGAGATAATCGTGTACGTCCTGCGGACGGATAAAGACCGCCGCTCCTCTTTGCAGAAGGAATTCCTCTCCGTTTACGAGATGTCGCGCCCTTCCGTCGAGCAGAATGAATAACTCGTAGTAATCGTGGTAGTGCGGACGAAAATACTCGCTGTCGCTGTGCACGTAGCGATAGGAAATGCCCGTGTTCATATCAACAAAACGATCCGCGGTCAATAGCTTTGCCTCCAATTTTTCGAACCTCCAAAAAACAAAATATCACAATACCATAACTATTATATCACAATAGTGATTGTAAATCAAGGGCAAATTGTTTATAATGGAGGTAACGATCCGGAAAGGAGATTGGAATATGAATCAAGAAAGCATGAAGATCGATAAGCAATACAGAATGATCAAGCAATATATCAAATTGCTTGAGGAGCGCCGCGTGACAGAGGCTTGTGACGTGACCGACATCGGCACCTGTCCGTGCGAATACAAAACGGGGAACACCCCTCCTCCGCTGTCCGAGTTTGCTCCGTTTACGCGCGGAGAATATTTCGGAAGCGGATGGGACACGCACGCGTGGTTCCATTTTACCGTTGATCGCACCGAGGAGAGCGACAAGCCCTTGTTTTTGCGTGTTTATACCGAGCAGACGGGATGGGATGCGGCGAATCCGCAGTTTATCATCTACGTCGACGGTGTTCTCCGCCAGGGACTTGACACCAAGCACCGCGAGATCATGCTTGGAAAGAGCGGGCGCTATGACGTGTACGTTTATGCCTACACGGGAGCGAAGATCGAGCGCGCGCAGTTCTTTGTCGATACGTACCGACTCGATACCGAGGTGGACGGGCTTTACTACGATCTGCTCTATCCCTTCCAGATGATGGACTATCTTCCCGATGAATCCGAGGAGCTTATTTGCCTGAAGGATCACCTCTACCGTGCGCTCTCTCTGCTCGATCTCTTCGATATGGAATCCGAGGAGTTTTCGGCATCGGTTCTGCGCGCAAGAGAATATATGGAGAAGGAATTCTACGGTAAATACTGCCACACGCAGGATACCACCACGGTCTGCATCGGTCATACGCACATCGACTGTGCCTGGAGGTGGACGCTCAAGCAGACCAGAGAGAAGGTTCAGCGTTCCTTTGCGACCGTGCTGGAATTGATGGATCGCTATCCCGAGTATAAGTTTATGTCCTCGCAGGCATTGCTGTATCAGAACCTCAAGGAAGAGGCTCCCGAGCTTTATGAGCGCGTCAAGCAGCGCATCAAGGAGGGCAGATGGGAGTGCGAGGGCGCGATGTGGGTCGAGGCGGACTGTAACCTCTCCTCGGGCGAGAGTCTTGTGCGCCAGGTGATGTACGGCAAGAACTTCTTCAAGCAGGAGTTCGGCGTGGAAAACCGCGTGCTTTGGCTGCCCGACGTATTCGGCTATTCCGCAGCATTGCCGCAGATCCTGCGCAAATGCGGCGTGGATTGGTTCGTTACCTCCAAGATCAGCTGGAACGACGTCAACCGTATGCCGCACGATACCTTCGTCTGGCACGGCATTGACGGTACGGGAATCAACACGCACTTTATGACCGCGCAGGATGCAACGGAGGGGGCGACCGAGACGCGAACCACCTACGTTTCGCACATTACCGCGCAAAAGGTTGCGGGGGCATACAAGCGTTACAGCGACAAGCCGCTTACCAACGAAGCCATCAACACCTTTGGCTTTGGCGACGGCGGAGGAGGACCGACCTCCGAGGATCTGGAGATGGGACGTCGCGGCGCGCGCGGAATTCCCGGCTCACCCAACGTCAAAATCGAGTTTGCGGGGGACTTCCTCAAGCGCTTGGAGGAGAAGATGAAGACCTCTCCTGCGGTTGCAAAATGGTTTGGCGAGCTTTATCTCGAATATCATCGCGCGACTTATACCACACAGGCATACAACAAGAAGCAGAACCGTCAGTGCGAATTCCTCTATCAGAACGCCGAGTGGATGGGCGTTTTGGGCGAGGCACTCCTTGGCGAAAAATTCCCTGCGGCAGAGCTGCACGCAGGCTGGGAGGATATCCTCACCAACCAATTCCACGATATTATTCCCGGCTCGTCGATCAAGGAGGTCTACGATCAGTGTATGATCGATTATCCCCGTATCCGTGCCATCGGTGACCGCATTATTGAGGACCGCACCGCAAGGATCGCGCGCGGGATCGACAAAAAGCACGGCTACGTCGTCTTCAATCCCAACTCCTTTGAGGGCAGAGGAATGGTGAAGCTGGAGGGCAAGAGCGCATTCGTTTCGGGCGTTCCCTCCAAGGGCTGGCTTGCGACCCGTGATTTCATAACCGAAAATCACGTCCGCGTGGACGGCAGGACCGTTGAGACCGATGCGCTCACCGTTCGCTTTAACGACGTATGGCAGATCGAATCGATCTATGATAAGAAGAACTCTCGCGAGGTGCTTCGCGCAGGCGAGGTCGGTAACGAGCTTCGCGTTTATGCCGACTATCCCGATAAATACGATGCGTGGGAGTGGACCGAATACGCCCGTGAGCAGGAATATCGCACGGTGACCGACGTTTCGTCGGTTGAGGTGATCGACGACGGCGCAAGACGCGGCGTTTGCATCACGCGCCCCTACGGAAGGTCAACGATCAGACAGACGCTTTGGTTTGCCGACGGCACGACCAAGATCGATTTTGAGACCTACGTGGATTGGCATCAGAAGCACAATACGCTCCGTGTCTGCTTCCCTGTGGAGATCCACTCCGATCGCGCAACCTACGAGATCCAATTCGGTAGCATTGAGCGTCCTACGCACGCCAACACGAGCTGGGATCGCGCCAAATTTGAGGTCTGCGCGCAGAAGTATGCCGATCTTTCCGAGGGGGATTACGGTGTCAGCCTGCTCAACGATTGCAAATACGGACACGATATTCATAACGGCAACGTTACGCTCTCGCTCCTGCGGTCTCCCACCGATCCCAACCCCGAGGCGGATCAGGGAGAGCATACCTTTACCTATTCGCTCTATCCGCACGCGGGTACGCTTGCCGAGTGCGACACCGTACGTCTTGCGTATGAGCTGAACAACCCGATGACGGCAATTGCCGCAACGGGTGATGCGGATACGTTGCCCGCCTCCTATTCCGCGATCTCCTTCGACCGTGATAACCTGATCTGTGAGACGGTCAAGGCGGCAGAGGACGGAGACGGAACGGTCGTTCGATTCTACGAGAGCAAAAACTGTCGCGGAACGGCAAGGATCAAGCTCGGCTTGCCCGCCGCGCGCGCATATCTTTGCGATCTGATGGAGAATGAGCTGGAGGAGCTTCCCATCGAAAACGGTGAGATCTCCTACGGATTCTCTCCCTTCGAGATCGTAACGGTTAAGCTGAAGTGACAAGAAAGCTCAAAAATTCCTTTTGATTCCGATCGCAACGTCAAAACGCGGAGGAAGCTTCCTGTGGGAAGCTTCCTCCGCGTTCTTTTTATGCTTTATACCTTGTCAACCTTGAGGTTGGGGAAATACTTGCAGAATTCCGCGATCTCCTTGGTGTAGTCGCCCTCCATCTCAACAAAGTGATGGATGTAGGGGCCGTCCAGCAGGCGATCCTCTACGGCTTGCAGATCCTCGAATTCGCCCCAGATGTAGGTTCCGTGTGTCTGCGGTCCCTTGGTGGTGTTGCAGACGAGCGGGAGGATGAGATACCTGCCGCCCTCCTCGCGGTCGAGGCGTGCGACGGTGTATTTGCCGTCCTTGGCGCGGAACCACTCGCGCTGATTGACGAGCCTTGCCGTGCTGTCGGGTGCCTTCTGCGAGAGCGGGAAGGGGCCGCAGTGCCACAGAAGCTCCGCGTTTTTGTTCTCGGGATGGCGGACGGTGAATTCTCCGAAGAGAGGCTTGCCCTGACCGAGCGTTGCCGCCTTGAGCAGTGCCATCGTCATTGCGCAGTGCATATCACTCTCGCACGCGATCATATAGCCGAGATCGTTGAGCAGACCGTAGACCGCGCAGGGCGCAAGACCGTCGAACATCACGGGTGTTGCTGTCCAGCATTCTGCGGAGATGACGTCGAGGCGGAATTCCTCGAACAGGTGCTTGTAGGCGACGGCAAGCGTTGCCATCGGGGTGATATACTTGGGGGTGAGGTCGTCGAGCTGATAATTGCTCTTGAAGTATTTTTCAAACTCACGGATCTCGTCTGCATAAAGCGTGGGCGCGTCCTTCATTCTCTGCTCCACAACGGCAAAGTTGATGGGGATGATACGAATACCGAATTGCTCCATCAGCTCGCCCTCGTTCCAGATGACCGAGAAGAAGGGTGCGGGGCGCGCGCCGATCTGACCGATGCGCATCCCTCTGAAGTTTTTGACCATACACGCAACGCGCACAAAGCTTGCAAAGCCCTCACGGAACTCCTCGGATTCGACGCGACAGCAGGGGAGGTGGGAGAAGGGGATATGGTAGCGCTGCATCTGACGGGAAACGCCGAACAGACCGCACTGCGAATCGGTGGGACGCATACCGTCGACGTAGTATTCGTCATCGAGAGGTGCCCAGAGCAGGACGGGCTTGCCGAGTGCCTGCGCAATGTCTGCGGCCGCCTCCTCGTTGCCGAAGTTGCAGTTGATGATCATCACTGCGTCGACCTTTTCCGATTTGAATCGCTCGATCACCTCTGCGGCGGAGGCATCGTCAAAAACGAGATCGTTAATGCCGATCCCGCGGTTATCCACGAAGGATACGGTCTCATCTGCAAAATGCTCCTCGATGTAATCGGTAAAGCGACGGCCGCGCTGCTCTGCGGAATACCAGGTCAGAAAGGTTCCGCGGGGGCGGTCGGTTGTATTACGGCGCATTGCGCAAAGACCGATTTTAACCTTGTAATCAAACATAATCGTGTTCTCCTTGATTAAAAATTATCTATGATGCCGTAGTCGGCATAATCGAATATGGGTGCGTTTCGGTCGGGGTTGATGGCGATCACCGTGCCTGCACGCTGCATTCCCACGATATGATGGACTGCCCCCGAAACGCCGATGGCGAGATAGACGGGGGGAGAGACGGTCTTGCCCGTAAGCCCCACCTGCCACTCATAGGGGGTGATGCCGTTATCGGTCATCTTGCGTGTGGCGGCAAGCTCTGCGCCGTGTTTCGCGGCAAGCGCGCGGATCTCGTCCAGCCGATCCTTGACGCCAAAGCCCGCACAAATGACAAGGTCGCGTGCGCCGCCGTCATCGGTGCGTACAGTTGCCATTGCGGGACGCGTGAGACTTTTGATCTTCGCGATCATACTGCCCGAAAGTGCGGGACGGTACATCAGGAGCGTCTCTCCGTCGGTCTCCAGACTTGTGCAATCGGCACAAAGTCCGAGCGAAAGCCTTGCCGCAACCACAGCGGCGAGACGCTTGGAGCGCGCATCGCTTCCCCAAAGCACGGCATCGGGATCGAGCGAGCGGATCCCTTCGATGAGCGTATCGGCATCTGCAAGGGGAAGCACGGTGACGTGATCGGAAACTGTCCTTGCGAAGGGGAGCGGACTCTCTCCCACGGTGCAAACCGAGGCAAGCCGTGCCGTCGATTGCGTTGTGCCTGTCTCAGAGATCTGCTTTTTTGCAAGTCCCGCCGCAATCGCCTCCTCAAGCTGATCTCGCCCGATGAAGCGGCAACGGCGCTTGCCCGATTGATTTTCAAACGTTCTCAGCACACGCGTCGGAGACCCTGCAAGACCGCAACGGGTAGGATCGGCACCGACGTCTGCGGCGGAAAGGATCCTCAATTCGCCGATCCTCGAGCGCAGGCGCGGGAGACGGAGCGTGTTGATTCGTTCAATTGTAAGGAGCGCGGGAAGGGAAACGGTCATCTCTCCCTCCGTTCGCGTTTGGCAGGTCACGCATTCACCCACCGAATCGATCCTCATTACGTTGGTGATGAGTGAGATGCCCGCGAGCGTTGCGAGCATCGGCCCCGTTTGCGCGGTATCGCCGACAAGCGTTTGTCTGCCGCAGAGGACGAGATCGGGGGAGAGTTGCTTGATTGCGCAGGAGAGCGCATAAGCGGTTGCCAGAGTGTCTGCCCCCGCAAATACGCGGTCGGAAAGCAGAACGGCATCCCCGGCGCCCAGACGCGTCAGGCGGAGCAGGGTGTCTCCGACCGATTCTGGCCCCATCGAGAGGAGCGTGATCTCGGCGTTCGGGATCTGCAGTGCCGCCTCGTAGGCGCAGGCATCGAAGGGATTGATCTCCCCATCGAGACCTTGACGGATACATACGGTGATCTTCATCTTATCGGCCTCCGTAAATGGGGGCGAGGGCATCGTGGATCCGCTTGTAGTCCTCAAAAAGCGTTGCGTACCGTGCGGTCGCCTCGGGATTCGGATGGGTTACGGTGGATGCCTTGACGCATTTTTTGACGGCATCCTGCGGATCGGAGAAAATGCCGATGGCAATGCCCGCGAGCATCGCCGAGCCGAACGAGGAATCCGAGCTTTCCGTTGTTTGGAGCGTCATACCGAGTACGTCTGCGGTGATCTGTCTCCAAAGCGCGCCCTTCGCACCGCCGCCGATGAGCGTGGCGACAGAGTTATAGGGAATGCCGAGCCCGTCGAGATAGCGCTTGCTGTCGAGCAGAGAAAGCGAAACACCCTCCAGCACGGCACGCGTAAAATGCGCGCGTGTGTGCGTTGCGCGGACGCCCGTAAAGCTTCCGCAGAGCATCGGATCGGCATAAGGCGTCAGCTCTCCGTTGAGGTAGGGGTGAAAGATCAGACCCTCGCATCCAACGGGAATTTTTGCCGCACCCTCGTCAAGCTCGCGGTAATCGCCGCCAAAGGTGTCGCGGTACCAACGGTAGGAGGATGCCGCCGCCTTCGTGGCGGTTCCGGGATACCACAGCCCCGGTGCTACGTGAGAATAATTGACCAGATGACGGTCGGGATGCGGCTCTCCGGTAATGACGCAGATCCTGCCTGCGGTTGCCAGCTTGACGGTGACGTCACCGACGTTGACCGCGCCCGAGGCAAAGACCTCCATTACGGTATCGGTCGTGCCGCAAATGACGGGCGTGCCCTCGGCAAGCCCCGTTGCTTTTGCCGCGCGTGCGGTGACACAGCCGATGATATCGGTGGGCTTTTGAATGGGCGGAAGCATAGCGGCGGTAATGCCCGCAAGCTCGCAGAGCGCCCCGTCCCACTTCATTTCATTGCAATCAAAGAGCATACTGCCCTCTGCCTCGATGTAGTCGGTGCAGTAGACGTCGGTCAGAAAATAGCGGAGATAATCCTTTTCGAAAAAGACGTATGCAATCTGCTCAAACAGCTTCGGCTCGTTTCGGCGGAGCCAGATCAGCTGTGGGAGTGTCCAGATGGTGTCGGGCTTGTGGAAGGTCTTTTGAAAGATCTCCTCTCCCATCGATTCGCGCAAGCGGTCTGCCTCCAGACGGCTGCGCGTGTCGGTCCAGTGCATTGCGTGGCGCAGGGGCTTTCGCTCGCTGTCGCAGACGAGGGAGGTGTGCGTTGCCGAATCGAGCGCGATCGCCGCAATGGCGTCGGGCTTGATCTTGCTTTTTTCAAGTAGCGCGGCGGTATTTTTGCAGAGCGCGTCGATCCAATCGGCGGGATCCTGCTCGCAGGCACCCGCGACGGGGTAGTGGGTGGGATATTCCACCGTATGCTCGGCGTAAATCCTGCCGTCCTCTCCAAGCAGCGTTGCCTTGGAGGCACCGCCGCCAAAATCAATTCCAAGTAAGTATTTCATATCGGCTCACCTTAATATTTGATCTCATAGTTGATGCCGCCAATGCCCGCAAGGACACCGCGTGCAAGGAGCGCTTCGTTTTGGTCGTGCGCAACGATCCATTTGTTTCTTCTGAAGAGCAATGGATCCGCAGTGGGCGCATCCAAGGGGGTGTTGGTGCCCTGTGGGAGTGCTACCACACATCCAAAGCCCTCCGCCGCTACCTCACAGGGGCAGAAATGCAGGGTGGAGGAATAGATCTCCAGCGCGGTACCTGCGGGGACGTAGAACGCCTTCATATCCCTTGCCTCGAGCCTGCCGTTGTCGAGCTTGCGACGGCTTCCGAGGAAGAGGACGAGCGGCGTGACGGCAACGTTGACCTCGTTTGATGCGTGCCACTCTGCGGCATTGAGGAAATTACTGTGTCCGTGGCAATAGCCGATCTGCACGGGGAGCGTGCCGAAAAATCGGTCGCGGATCTCGTCTGCAACGGAAAGCGCCTCAAGCTTTGGCTCGGAGGGGATATAAAGAGACCCCTCGTTGGGCTGCTTGATCGTATTGCCGACGGCGACGATCTCGTCGGTGTCGAGAGTTGCGATCACGTTGCCAAGCTCGGAAAATTCGGGTGCGTGAATATCGTATATTGGAAAATCCGGATTGCGGGATCGAAGATATGCAAGCATAAAAGCGCTCCTTTCGTTGCGTTATAGCAAAATTGCAAACATAACGGGGATGGTGACGATGGAAAGCAGATGGGAAATGAGCGCCATGGATGCGCCGGGGACGGTATCGCCTCCGTGTGCGGCGGGAATGACGACCGTATTGAGTCCGAGCGGCATTGCGGTGGCGCAAAGCGCGACGCAGATGATGGCACTGTCCGCACCGATGAGGCGCAGAGCCAGCACGAATGCGGCGGGAATGACAATGAGACGCAGGAAGGAGACGAAATAGATCTTTTTATCCGAGGCGAGCATACGAAAGCTGTAGCCGCCGATGACGAATCCCGTCAGGATCATTGCAAGCGGCGACATACACGCGCCTGCGGAGGAGATCGCGGTCGAGAGGAACGAGAGAACGGGGAACTCGAAGAGTTGGTTGCAAAGCTCGAACACGCCTGTCAGACCGCAGACGATGCCTGCAAGCATTGCGATGCAGATGGGGTTGATCAGTGTGCGGAGCGAGAAGCGTCCGCGCTCTCCGTCGGGCTCGAGCGACGCAACACCGTAGGAATAGACGTAGAGGTTGAGCGGCATCGTGAGCATCATATAGTCGAATAGCACCTCTGTGCCGAAGATGCCCAGCACAACGGCGTTGCCCATAAAGCTGAAGTTCGCGACCGCAAAGGAATAGTTGTAGATGCGTCTTTTATAGCTCTCCTTGGTGAAGGCGTGCGAGAGCGGGATGGCAATGACGAGGGAGAGTGCCATAATGGCGGCACCGTATAATATGTAAGTCCATTTGTCCTCAAAATTGCCGACGGTGCAATGCGTGTTGAAGGTATTGAACACGAGGCAGGGGACAAGGACGTTGGTTTCAAGCTTAGCGAGAACCGTTGCGGCGTTCTCGGGGAGGAGCTTCTTTTTTCGAAGAAGATAGCCCAGTGCCATAAATAGGAACAGCACAAGCATTTGATTGACGGTTGGGGTGAGTACGCTCATGGTAGGATGCTCCTGTACTGTGCCGCCCCCGACTTCTCGGGGGCGGCAGATTTTGTTTTCTTTGGTTTAACCCTCAAAGGTGACGGTGTGGACGTTGCGATAGGTCTTGCCTGCATCAAGCGCGTTGATGCCCTCCTTGTTGGTAAGCTCATAATCCGAGCCGACGCGGTCGCCGATGCCCGCCCACGGCTCAAGACAGACGTAGGGGGAATTGGGCTTGTGCCAGATGAGGAAGTAGGGCATATCGGGAAATTCGACGCGGATGCTTCTGCCCGTTTTGCGGTTGCGAAGCGTTGCACTGCGCGATTTGAGATCGGTAAATGCAAGAGCGTCGATGATAAAATACTTCTCGTAGAGAGGAAGCACGCAGGAATCCTTGAGGATGGGAAGCTCCTGGTGCGAGATCAGACTTCCGTAGATGACCTTTGCGCCAAGCGTTTCCTTTTCGGGGAAGATCACGTCGTAATCCTCAATTCCCTCGGGGGTGTAGTAGCCCTCGTGAGAGCCGATGCTGAAATACATCGTCTTTTCCCCAACGTTGCGTACCTCGTATTCGATCTTGAGCGTGCGATCGGTCAGCGTGTAGATGACGCGAAGCTCGTAATCGAAGGGATACTGCTTTTTGGTCTCGTCGTTGGATCTGATGCAGAAGATCGCGAAGGTATCGTCCGCGCGCTCGACCTCAAAGAGTGCGTTGCGGACGTATCCGTGCTTCTGGAGGTTGTATTCCTTGCCCTCGTAGAGGTATTTGTCATCCTTCAATCCGCCGCAAATGGGGAAGAGGAGCGGGCAGGAGCTGCCCCAGACCTCGGGCTTGCCCTCCCAGATCTGCTCAACGCCGTCGAGCTTGAGGCTTTTGAGCTCAGCGCCCGCCTCGTTGATGCATGCTGTGATGCGTTCATTTTTCAGTTGAATCATAATCGTACCGCCTTTCTGTTTGTTTTGATCGGGTTGTCACCATTATAACATACCCGTGCGAAAAAAACAATAGGAAACGGAATTAGACGATCCAATTATGCGCGGGATCGTTGGAGCGGTTGAAGCCCTGGTAGTCGCCTGCCATCAGCCACAAAAAATAGCTTTGGTAGCCGGGGGTGGTCACCGTGGAATGGAAGCCGTAGGGCATTTCGACCAGCTCGTCGTTCTTGACGCGGTATGCCTCGTCGAGCTCTCCGTCTGCGGTGTAGAGGCACTGAACGGCAAAGCCCTGCTTGGGATCGAAGAGGAAGTAGTAGATCTCCTCTGCGATGCACTCGGTGGGCATATTGTCCTCGTCGTGCTTGTGAGGCGGAAAGCCTGCCCAGTTGCCCTCAACGCAATATGCTTCACCAATGGTGAGCACCCTTGCGTTGCTGTTGCCGTCGATGATAAAGCTGGTCTCGCGCTGGAAGGGGACTCTGCCGAGAAGCTTGAGGACGACGTGATCCTCACGGAGCAGCTGCGGCTCGGTCTTTTCCGTCACGGGGGTTGCGCAGACTGCGATCTTGACGTGATCCACGCCCTCCACGGTCAGCCTTTGGTCGCGGGGCATATAAAAGCTCTCCGCGCGGCGGTTTTCAAAGACGTTCATACGGTTGCCGACGTTCTCCCATTTCGTGTCGCCGAAGAGGACGTTGCAATGTCCCTCAAGCAGAATGAACGCGGTCTCCTTATCCTGCGTGTCAAACTCCACGCGGTCACCCGCATCCAGCTCGATGATGCCGAATTCAAGCTTCTTGAGCGAGCATTCACCGATCTTGCAGATGGGTGTGTAGCCCTTTGCGGGGGTATATGCTTTCTTAAAGTTCATATCCGTTTTCCTCCATATATCGTTTTACGCTCTCAAACTGAGGTACGCTTTCGCGTGCGCCTACTCCCGTGCACTTGAGTGCGGATACGGCGCTTGAGAAATGACAGCATTTTTCAAGATCGTATCCCTTGCAGATCGCCGCGGCAAAGGCACCGTGAAAAACGTCGCCTGAGCCGTTGGAATCCACAACGGTTGCGGGATAGATGGGATAGGGGATGACGGCGGTACCGTCATAGAGAATGCCGCCGCGCTTGCCCTGCGTGATGATCACAACGGTCGGGTGGTAGCGTTCAAAGAGGATCCTTGCCGCCTCCTCTGCCGTTTTTGCACCCGTATGGCCGAGCGCGAATTCCTCCGAGGGGATCATTAGATCGGTGAGGGCGAGCAAGCGGTCTACGTTTGGGTAGAGTCCGCCACAGTCATACAGCACTCTCGTGCCGCTTTCCCGTGCGATTTTTGCCGCCTCCACCGCCGCGTCCAGCTCGTTTCCGTCCACCATCAGCAGATCCGCATCACGAATCGCCTGCTTTTGCTCCTCGGAGAGCGTGAGAGCGGGAAGATCTCCCTTGTCAAAGACGCAGGTGCGCGTTGCACTGTCCGCACAGAGCCAAAGAACCGATGCAAACGAGCGGTAACCGCTCTTGACGTCGATCAGGGAGGTGTCCACTCCGTATTTTTCAAAGTCGCCCTTGAGGAATACGCCGCCGTTGTCATCCGAGAGGACGCCGACGTAAGCGGTGTCGATCCCCAGCTTCTGCGCGGCGACGAGTCCCGTTGCCACGGGACCTCCGCCTGCCGATTTGGATGCGGTGGCACGCATTTTGGTGTCCTCCGCAGGGTAGGTTGGAATGTTGTAAAGCGTGTCGAATACACACGCGCCGATGCCAACGATCCGTGCCATATTTATGCCCTTCCGTCAGCGCCCACGAGCTTGATCTTATCCAGCGCAAGCTCCTTGACGCGCTCGATGGGGTGCTTCATAAAGAGGTCGATCGCAAGGCTTCGCTTGGGATCGTTGAGGCTCTCGAGCGTACCCTTTGCAAAGGTGCAGCACACGTCGGTGCCGATGTTCATTTTACGGATGCCTGCCGCGATTGCCGCCTTGACCTGATCGTCGGGAATTCCCGAGCCGCCGTGGAGCACGAGCGGAATGCCGCCCGTAGCCTCGCGGATCGCCTTGACACGCTCGATGTCAAGCTTCGGGGGCTTTTTGTAGTGACCGTGTGCGTTGCCGATGAGGACGGCGAGGCAGGTAACGCCCGTTGCCTTTACGAATTCCGCAGCCTCCTCGGGGGAGGTGAACTCGTCCATCGCGTCATCGTTGACGCTTCCGATGTGTCCGATCTCGCCCTCGACGCCAACGCCGATCGCGTTGCAGAGCTCCACCATATGACGGGTCATTTCGACGTTCTTCTCAAAGGGATGCGTGGAGCCGTCGATCATAATGCCCGTAGCGCCCCAACGGAGCGTGCGGATCGCCTCAAGCTCGGAGGGGCCGTGATCGAGGTGGAAGCATACGGGGACGCTCGCCTTTTGTGCCGCCGCCACGATGACGGGGGAGAGGTAGTAGCCGACCTCCTCGTTGATGAGACGGGGGTAGACCTGAAGGATGACGGGTGCCTTTGCTTCCTCAGCCGCCTTGATGACACCCATAACGGTTTCGATATTGTAGACGTTGAAGGCGGGGATGCAGTAGTTGCCTGCCTCCGCCATTCCGATCACGTGCTGTAAGGATACTAACATTTCAATTCCTCCTTAGCCGAGGATCAGATCCTCAAGCGAGAGGATCTCAACCTCGTTCTGCGCGACGCTCTTGAGTGCCGCGTACTCGGAGACGCAAGCGGTCACGAGCGCGTTTGCACCGATCGAGGTGACGTTGAAGAGACGTCTCTCTGCGACGAGTGCGATGGTTTTTGGGGTGTACTGCGCCATCAGGATATTACCTGCCCAGACGGTCTCCGCGCGGTTGAGGTGCATCTCGGAGAGCTCTGCGAACGCACGGATGATCTCGCGCGCCTCCTCGGTCTCCTCAAGATCGCGCGAGAGCTGATAGGGATCCTGGAAAACGACCTTTTTGCCGCTGTTGGTTGCCTTGAGCGCGCCGCTTCTGACGAGATCTGCAACGAAGGCGGTGTAGGTCACTGCCTTTGCGGTCAGCTCCACGCCGTACTCGTGCCAGATCTGCTTGACGGTCTTGGCATCGTTGGGATCGTAGAGAACAACGGTTTGGTAATCTGCAAATACCTTAGCGGCGTTCTGCATCTGCTCCTTGGTCTCGTCTGCCGCGCCGATGAGGAAGTCGAGCTGTGCGCCCGAAGCGGGCTCCTCTGCGAGAACGGTGAATTTTACGCCTGCACGGTCGAGGACCTCGATTGCCTTGCAAGCCTGCTCGCAAGCCATATAGCGCGCATCGGCACCGAGGAAGAGGAGCGTGTCGGTCTTTTCTGCGTGAGCGGCGATCGCGCCTGCGAGCCTGTCGCAGAGGACGGTCTTGCCGTATGCGTTGCCCGTATCGAGGCAGTTGTCCACGAGGGTATTGACGTATGCGGGGAGCTTACCGTCGAGCGCCGCCTGGAGTCTTGCCTCCTTGGTGAACATCACGGGATCCCAGCCCGTGATGCAATCGTGTACGCAGGCACCGCAGGTCGCGCACTCATAGACGTTGTCCATGATCTCGGAGAGATCGATCGCATTGCGGTTGACGAGTGAGATACCCAAAGCGCGAGCGCGAGCGGTATTTCTTTCCTGTCCCGTTGCGTTTCCGACGGGGCAGATGTGGTGGCACATCCAGCAGAAACGGCAGGAGTCCACGTGTTGCTTGCATTTTTCTGACATCATCATATCCGTATTACCTCCTAATCTGATTAAAGACCCAGCTTGAACGGATTCATGATGCCGTTGGGGTCGAGTTGCTTCTTGAGCCCCTCAAAGACCTGCATTGCGGGGCCGTACTGCTCCTTCATCAGGCGACCGAGCTTGATGCCGACGCCGTGGTGATCGTTGACGACACCGCCGTGTGCGAGTGCCGCGCGGACACCGCAGGTCCAGATCGCCTGGTGGAGGCGGAGCGCCTCAACGGGATCCTTGGGAACGTCCTTGCCGTCGACGATGAAGCGATCGTAGACCATTGCGCCCCACTCATACCAATGCGAGAAGTGCGCGATGAATTTTGCCTGCGGGAAGTTGGATTCGATCGCGTTCTTCATTGCCCAATAGATCTCCTCGATCTTGCCGTAGGGGGCGATGGTATCCATCGTGCCGAACATCTGGGGAATGTCCATCATATGACCGGGATAGAAGAAGGTGATCTTTTCCTTCCACCATTTTTCGCCGTACTCGGAGCCGAGGTCCTCTGCACCGTACTTCTTGAAGGTCTCGAGCAGGATCTTTTCCTCGACCTCGACGAGATCGCGACAGCCCTCGATGGCAACGTTCATAAACGCGCCGGGGCGCTCGACGCCGACGATCTTTTTGATCAGCGAAGCGGTCTCCGCCTCGTCATACAGACGCATAACGGAGGGCTTGAATTTTTGGAGCAGCTCGCGGGATGCCTGGAACGCGCCGTGCATATCCTGGAAGAGGAAGCCGCGGAAGCGACGTTCCTCGGGCTGATCGAAGATGCGGATCTGTGCCTTGGTGATGATGCCGAGTGTGCCCTCGGAGCCAATGAAGATCTGGTTGAGGTCGGGGCCTGCCGCGTGCTTGGGCGCGGGAGAGGTGGTGATGATGTCTCCGTTGGGGAGAACGACCTCCATCTGAAGCACCATATCGTCGATCTTGCCGTACTTGGTGGAGCAGACACCGATTCCGCGATGCGCGAGGAATCCGCCGACGGTGGAGCAGGTCAGGGAGGAGGGATAGTGCATGGTCGCCTTGCCAACCTCGTTTGCCGCCCACTCGATGTGCTTGTAGATCGCACCCGTGCCGCACTCGATGTACATTCCCTCGGTGTCTACCTTATAGATCTTATTCATTCTCTTGGTATCAAGGATGATGCCTCCGCATACGGGAATGGCGCCGCCCTGCGTACCGCCGCCCGCACCCCAGGTGGTGACGGGGAGCTTGTAGTAGTTTGCGATCTTGACGACCTTGGAGACCTCGGTTGCGTCCTTGGGGCAAACGATGATGTCTGCCTCGGGCATATGGCATCCGCGGTCTGCCCACATACGGGAGAGCCAGTAATAATCGACGCTGTGCGTGACCTTGTCGATCTGTCTTGTGGAGCAGTTCTCCACGCCCACCGCGTCCTCAAGCTCGGTCAGGATCATGGAAAAAAGAAATTCGTTCATTTGAATTTGCATGATTTGATCTCCTTTAGATTTCAATTTTTTACGCATCCATTATATCATAGCGCCTTTTTCGATGCAATCCGATGCCGAAAATTATTTTTGAAATCTTGACAAATTTTTATAAAAATGCTATAATAAGTGAAAATAATTTTCATTTTGGAGGAGAAAATGGAATCTATCGTCCATAAAATTCGTTTTTTGTATTCTCAGATGGGGCCTGCGGAGCGGAGGATCGCGGATTACTTGCTGTCTCATTCGGGGGAGATCGTGGGGATCTCCATCTCGGATCTGGCGCAGAAGTGCGAATGCGGTGACGCTACGGTGGTGCGCTTTTCGCGCAGACTTGGGCTAAGCGGCTATCAGGAGCTTCGGATCAAGGTTGCGGGCGAGCTTTCCGCCTCCTCTACCATCGGAACGGAGATCGCGCGGGAGGACGATTGCTACGAGATCTTTTGCAAGCGGATCGCGGATATTACCGCCTCTCTGAAAAATACCGAAACGGTGCTTGACCGCGCACAGCTTGATCTTGCCGCGCAAACGATCATGCGTGCGGAGCGCATCGTCATCTTCGGGCTTGGAAATTCCGCGGCGATCGCGCAGGACGCGGCACACAAATTCCTGCGTCTTGGGCTTTCGGCACAAGCCTGCTGCGACAATCATCTGCAGGCGATCATTGCCTCGCATCTCAAGCGCGGAAGCGTTGCCATCGGCATCTCGCATTCGGGCGCGTCCAAGGATATTGTGGAGGCGTTGCGGCTTTGCAAGATCGGCGGTGCCTCCACCATCTGCATCACCAATCACGGCTCCTCGCCTCTTGTTGCGGCGGCGGATATCGCGCTTTTTACCAAGTCGGAGGAGACCAAGCATTCCATCCTTGCAATGAGCTCGCGCATCGCGCAGCTCGCGATTTTTGACAGCATCTATACCTACATCGTCCTCCATGCGGACAAGGCGTCGACGCAGGCGATCTACAACACCGAAATTGCGCTTCAAAATAAAAAATACTGATCCAACGGCAAAAAACGCACCGCTTCGTGTGCGTGCGCGAAAAAATGATTTGACAGAAGCGATTTTTTGTGGTACAATAAAAGATAATGGGGCAGAATGTCCCAAAAACGGAGGGGAAATTATGAAACGTATTTTGAAGTGGCCGTTACGCATTCTTGCGGGACTGCTTGCACTCCTGCTCGTGGCAGCGATCGTGTTTATGATGCGCGACAGCATTCTCTATTCGGATTTTTATAAGCATTCGGAGCGCGGATGGCGGGTTCCCGGACTTTGGAGCGGGTACGTCTCGCAGGGCTTTGATTATTGCGAGGAGCGCGGCGTCTTTCTGACCTGCGGCTACCAGAAGGCAGGACGCGCGTCCCGCATTTACATTCTGGACGGCGAGGAGGAGATCCGAGTCGATCTGAAGTATGCGGACGGAAGCGATTACGCAGAGCACACGGGCGGAATAGATACCTACGGGCCGTACGTGTATATCACAGGCACGGACGGATGCGACCTGTTCCTTTTGGACGACGTGCTTGACGGAGACGGAAGGGCGACGATGGTGGATCAGATCAAGACGGTCAACGATCCCGCCTATTGCACGATCCGCGGCGATACGCTTTATACCGGCTCCTACTATGATCCCGGCAAATACGAAACCCCCTCAGAGCAGCATATGACCACTCCGTCGGGCGAGCAAAACACGTCGATCCTGTCGGTCTACGCGCTTGATCCCGCAACGGGCAAGCCATATAGCGAAACGCCCAATCTGATCTACTCCACCACCTCGCACGCGCAGGGAATGTGCTTTATCGGAAACGACGTGCTGGTGCTTTCCTGCTCCTACGGGCTTTCCACAAGCCTTTTGCGCTTCTATGATCTTGCCGCTCTGCCCACAGAGACCGAGACGATGAGGGTGGGGGAGCGTGACGTTGTGGTCGCGTTCCTGGATTCGACCTCTCTCATTGAAACGGTAGAGGCGCCTCCGATGTCGGAGGAGATCGTATGGCACGGGGACAGACTCTGGGTGCTGAGCGAATCGGCTTGCACCAAATATTGGTTTGGTAAGCTGACCTCCGGAAACCGCATTCACGGGCTTGCGCTTCCCACACGGGTCGCCGCGCGTGTATATTGACGTGAAAGGGAAATTATGGATATTTTATATACCTCAAATGAAAATTACGTACGGCATCTTGCCGCCTCTGCCTGCTCACTCTGTGAGAATAACCGCGATGCCGATGCGATCCGCTTTCACGTGATCTCGTGCGAGATCACCGAGGAGAGCAAGCAAAAGCTGCAGGCTCTTTGCGCGCGCTACGGCAGAGAAATGATCTTTTACGAGCTTGGAGACGTTCGCGCGCAAATGCAGGGCGAGGTGGATACGCTCGGATTTGACGTGAGCATTCTCGCGCGCCTTTTTGTGGCAAGATTTTTGCCCGCAGAGGTGGAGCGCGTGCTGTATCTTGATTGCGACACCATTGTGATCGATCGCTTGGAGGACTATTGGAGCACCGCGCTTGGCGATTGCGTGCTTGCCGCTGTTCCCGAGCCTGTCATCACCAAGAGCCGCAAGCCCTTGCTCGAAATGGAGGAATCGCTTGATTACTACAACTCGGGCGTGTTGCTCTTTGATCTGAAGAAATGGCGTGAGATGGATGCCGAGCGAATCGTGCTGACCTATTTTGCCGAGCATAACGGCAGACTTGTGGCGGGTGACCAGGACGCCATCAATGCGTGCTTCAAGGGGAAGATCCGCTCGGTCGCACCCAAGTATAATTACGCTTCCTATAACATTTACTATCCCTACCGTCTTTTGAGAAAGCTCTCGGGAGCGGCTCCCTACGTCAGTCGGGAGGTCTACGAGGAATCCAAGGCACATCCCGCTATCATCCATTATCTCGGCGAGGAGCGTCCGTGGCGTGCGGGCAATACGCACCCTTACGCGGACGAATACAAGAAGTATCTTGCTATGACCGATTGGCACGATGCGCCCGACGAGGAGGGCTGGAAGCTCTATTTCCTTTGCTTCGGGCTCTTCAATTTCTTCACCAAGCCCTTCCCGGGATTGCGCTATCGAATCATTGATTCGCTCATTCCCGCATTTATGCGCCGTCGCGCGAAAAAGCTCAAGGCGGCAAAGAAGGAGGGCGCATGAGCGAGGGGAATCTGAGGCGCAATATGCTCTGGAATGCCGCGGGAAACCTCATCTACGTGGCGTGTCAGTGGCTTGTGACCGTGTTGGTTACCACGCTTGGCAGCTTCCACGATGCGGGCGTGTTGTCGGTGGCGATGTCGATCACCGCGACCTTCCGTACGTTGGCGCTCTTTGGCATCCGCAACTTCCAGGTCTCGGACGTGGACGGAAAATACAGCGACAGCTGCTACGTCGGATTCCGTGTGATCACCTGTCTTGCGGCACTCGCGGGATGTATGATCTTCGCGCTTGCGGCGGATTACACCGCGGAGCAGCTCCTTGCAACGCTCCTTTTTATGCTCTTCCATCTCTCCGAAAACTTTGCGGACGTCCTTCACGGCATCGCGCAAAAGAGAGACCGATTGGACGTGGCGGGAATGTCCTTTGCCGCGCGCGGATTGGGGCTTCTGATCGTATTCGTTGCGGTCTACCGCATGTCGGGCAATCTTTTGCTCGGTCTGCTTTCCATGACGCTCTGCACGTGGTTCGTTACGCTTCTTTTTGACCTGATCGAGGTCAGAAGATTGGCAAAATTTTCGATCGCACTCGGGGGAAAAAATTGGCTCTCGCTTGCAGGGGAGACTGCGCCGCTTTGCGTGTATCTCTTTTTGAATGCGGCGATCGTCAGCGCACCCAAGCTCTTTTTGGAGCGCGTGAGCGGAGAGGAGATCCTCGGTGCGTATTCCTCGATCTATGCCCCCGCACTGCTCATTCCCGTGGTGCTGGGCTACCTCTACAATCCCTTTGCGCAGATCTTCGGCGAGCTTTGCAAAAAGCGTGACCGCGCGGCGTTTTTGCGCCTGACGGGTAAGCTTTGCATAGCGATCGCGTGCGTATCGATCCTGATTATGGTGGTGGGATATTTTCTCGGAGAATGGGGACTCGTGCTTATTTTCGGCGAGATGATCCGCCCCTACGTCGGCTTCTTTATGCCGATCCTCGCGGCAATGGCGATCGTGGCGTTCTTTTCGTTCTTTTGTATGCTCGCAACCGTACTGCGCGATTTTTGGTGGCTGGTTTCGGCTTGCGCGGTCGGTGTATTGCTGGAGATCGTGCTGACCGTGCCGTGGATCCGCGCGGTGGGCATCAATGCCACCAGCTATAGCTGCATCCTTGCGGCGGCGGCAGCCACGCTCATCCTGTGCGGCCGCGTTTTGTGGATCCTGCTTTCAAAACAAAAAAGGAGAATGTAATGGAAAAGCATACCTTTGTTCTTTGCGCGTATGGGGAAAGCCCGTATCTGGAGGAGTGCGTCAGGTCGCTTCTTTCTCAGACGGTCAAGTCCAACGTTATCCTCTCTACCTCCACTCCCAATGAGCATATCGGCCGCATTGCGAGCGAATACGGCATTCCCGTGGCGGTCAATACGGGAGAGCGCGGCATTACGGGAGATTGGAATTTCGGATTTTCGCAGGCGGAGAGTGAGTATATCACCATCGCTCACCAGGATGACGTTTACGAGCCGACCTACACCGAGGAGATCTTGCGGCGCGCGGAAGCATACAAGCAGCCTATCCTGCTTTTTACCGATTATTTCGAGATCCGAAACGGCGAGCGGATCTACAAAAACAAGCTGCTCAAGATCAAGCGGATGCTGAATTTCGGCTTCCGCATCTCGGCAAAAAGCCGTTTTGTGCGCCTGCGCGTGCTTTCGATCGGAAACTCGATCTGTTGCCCGTCGGTTACCTACAACCGCGAGGCGTGCCGCGATTTTACCTTTGACAAGAGCTTCAAATTTGCATGCGATTGGGATGCGTGGGATCGCCTTGCAAGACGCCGCGGTGCGTTTGGATATATCCGTCAGCCGTTGGTGGGACATCGGATCCACGAGGAGTCCGAAACCACCAAGCAGACCGAGGGAGAGGGGCGCGCGAGGGAGGAATACACGATGTTTCGCCGCTATTGGCCCGCCTTTCTTGCCCGCAGATTGGCAAAATACTACGCCAAGGGCGCAGACAGTAATCAATTGTAAAAAATATAAAGGATTATAAAAAAAGGAGAACGCTTTATGAAATCCAAGCTTTTGATTCTCATTCCCGCTTACAATGAGGGAGAGAATATTGAGCAGGTTGTGGATAACCTCATTCAAAATTATCCGCAGTACGATTACGTTGTCATCAATGACGGCTCGCGTGACAATACGCTCGAGATCTGCCGCAGAAGAGGCTACCATTGCGTGGATATGCCCATCAACGTAGGACTTACCAACGGCGTGCAAACGGGTATGATGTATGCGTATGAAAACGGCTACGATTACGCGATCCAGTTTGACGGTGACGGTCAGCACGATCCCGCGTACATCCAAAAAATGATCGACGCGATGGATTCCTGCGACGTCTGCGTCGGCTCTCGCTTTGCAGAGGAGAAAAAGCCGAGCAGCCTGCGTATGCTGGGCAGTAACATCATCCAGGCAACCATCCGTCTGACTACGGGAAAGAAGATCAAGGACCCTACCTCGGGTATGAGAATGTTCAACCGCGCGACGATGAAGGTAATGGCGGAGCATCCCGACTACGGCCCCGAGCCCGATACGCTCGCACACCTGATCCGCAGCGGTGCGGTGGTCAAGGAGGTGCAGGTGGAAATGCACGACCGTATGGCGGGCGAGAGCTACCTCAATCTTTCGCGCTCCATTAAGTATATGATGCATATGTGCTTCTCCATTTTGCTCATCCAGTGGTGTCGCAAGAAGGTCAACCTGAAGGGAGGATATCAGAAATGAGTACCGTATTGAGAATTGCATTGATCCTCGTTTCCTTCTTGGTCATGGTGTTCGTGCTCAAGAAGATCCGTAAGACGCAGCTCCATATCGACGATGCCATTTATTGGATCGTGGCATCGGTGCTGCTCCTGATCATCAGTATTTTTCCGCAGATCGCGATCTGGATGTCGCAGCTGCTGGGAATTGAGTCGCCCGCAAACTTTGTGTTCCTGTTTATGATCTTCGTAATTCTGATCAAGCTGTTCAACCTGGCGATCGACGTTTCGATCCAGAAGCAGAGACTGAACCGCCTGATCCAGAAGCTTGCGCTGCTCCACGAGAGAAACGGGCTTGACACGGATCTCAAGGATGAAGAGGAAAAATAATCGAAAATGAAAAATGACCCGACACATCGGGTCATTTTTTTGCGCGTGTGGGCAGGGAAGTCGAAAAAAGACGGGAAAAAGATGCAAAAAGGGCTTGACAAGGGGGCGGATGTTGTGTATAATATAGGGGATGCAGATTGATGCAACGGCCGATCTGCGTTGAGTATACGGAGAAGTACTCAAGAGGCCGAAGAGGCGCCCCTGCTAAGGGTGTAGGCCGGTAATACCGGCGCGAGAGTTCAAATCTCTCCTTCTCCGCCAGAAAAAGTCCTTGATTTTCAAGGACTTTTTTCATTTTCATAGCCGAAAAATCCCTTACAATCCTATACGGACATAAAAATCACGATTTCCCATACTGGAAGCACGCAGAAATGCGTGCTTTTTTGTTTTCGGGCGGCGTTGGTTGCTCGCCTCCCCTTTGTTGATATTAAAAACGCCCTGCACTAAGATAGAAATACAACTCCGAAAAAGTATTTTCAAAATTGTTCGACATTTTTTCTGAATAACGCTTATAAACCGCCATATAATGCATAAGTAGCTATAACTCCACCTTCTCGTCGGTGGATGCGTCGTTATAGCTATGATGTACAAAACTTGCGGTGCAAGCACCTATAAAGCCAGTAAGGAAACAGTTTGGTTAAAATTGTTTCCGCTGGCGTATGTCATAACGTTAAATTAAAGTAAAGGAGATATAAACAATGCAGATAATGCAAATCTTTCAATCAAAATATGATTTTGTAACAAGTAAACGGTTTAATAACAAAATCAAGGAATACGAAAAGTTAGGCTTTGTAATCACCAATTCAGTTATTGATGATTGTAATTTAGCTTATCTTGACCAAGTATTGCTTTGGTTAAATCCTACTCGGTATTTAAGCTGTGTAGATGGTTATTTGCACTACGTTGATAATGCTAACCAAAAATATTGTATTAAAAGTAATGGTGCATATCAGCTTTTTGGTAAATATCAATTCCTTAGACCTTTTGCATTTATTAAAGATGTTTTAGGTTTTACTGAGTATCAAACGTATTATATCCTTCACATCTTTTTGAAGAAAGTTAGTAAAACGGATATTGCAAATCTTCTTAAAGCAACATACCCATTGTTGAAACCAGATATTCCTATAAACGCTGATTGCCTTAATCATTATAAAGAGCTTAAGCCCAGTAAAGATGGATTGGCTAAGCTTTATGGTGTTTATAAGTATAAGCATCATATAGATCATAACTTATTGTCAACGATGATGTTTAATCGTTTTATTACCTTAGACGAGCAAGGCAATATATACTATCCTACATCCTATAATGATAAGGTTGTATCGGTTTATAACCTTTCTGCAGGTGAGCTTTATTGTAGTGATCGAAGCGTTGGTTCTTTCTTTGCAGAGCATCCAGCATCTAAAAGTATGGATGAAGTAAAAAGGTTATTCGTTTTTACTGACATTCTGGATATGCTAAGCTTTATTACCTTGTATCGCAAAAATTTGTTTTCGTCCTTTAAGATTTTCAAATCTCAAACTGGTTACTTATCCTTGAATGGTAACAATTATGATGAGTTTGTTCGCTTCATAAAACAGCACCCAAACATTAAGTCTGTATTTGATTGCACTAAAAACCAAGGATACAGCTTTATACGTAAAATAAAGGAATACGGTGATGATGCCAATATAGCAATAACGCCAGTTGATAACCTTAGTGCCGAAGAAGCTGAGTTGCAAGAGCATCTGGAACACCAGTTTTATGCATCTGGCAGGTACAACCAATATCGTATTGAAAGTCGATTTAAGAACAAACTAAAAAAATGTCTTGGCGAAGATATTTTCTTTTGGGATCTTCACGACATTTTGAAAAATTATGATTGTGATGGTTGTGGAGCTGTGAGTTGGCAAGTTATATTGCAAAAAGAATATGCCAAAGGGAGCATCACAAACGAAGTAAGGATTTTGCTCCCAGATGCCATTGATCAGTTTATTATTAGCAAACGGTTAGAAAAGAAGGTTACTGCAACGCAGGGTACGGAAACGCAAACGCTAAACGCAGATAGCGTCAAAGTTGGCGACACCGTAAAGCATAATAAATATGGCGTAGGTAGCGTTAAAGAGATTACGGATAATATGGTTATCATTTCATTCGGCGTAGAAGAAAAGAAATTCCCATTCCCCATGGCTTTTGACAACAAGTTCTTATTCCGATGCGAAAACGCACCGCCCACGCCTGTTGTCGAAATTGCTGAAAGCTATATACCGAAAAGTATATTTGATCCCAACCTACCAGATGACTACCTTCCTTTCTGAGCACCACGCAAACAAAAAAATTTCAAAAAACATCATTATTCGGCATTTTGATGTTATATTTCAAAAACATAGGTTATATAATCTAATATAGATGATGGTGAAACGCCATTATTAAGCAAGGCTTTGAAAACTGAAAGTTATTCAAAAAGCAGAAAGGTGGTACGTTATGCTGTTTTTAGTTGTTAGTCCTTTCTTTCCTTTCTTTTCTAACATACATAGATGTCTTTTCAGCGTAGCGTACCGATTTTGCCCGAAAGGGCGAGCAGACCTGCAGAGGTCAATATGTAAGGTTTCCTAACAAAAATAGGGCGGTTTGAGCAAAAAAGTTCAAGCTGCCCTATTGCATTTTTCGGAAATATATGTTATAATAGTAAAGTAGTTAGCTTACTTATGTACTTTTAGGAGGTGGCAAGGTGGCGAAAAAGCAATACATTGAAGGTAGCTTCGGTGCGTATCTGGTCGAGCTCATCAAGGCTCACGGCTATGCACAAGCGAAATTTGCTACCGATCTGGGCGTATCCAAAACATATCTATTTGATGTGTTCAATGGACGAGTAAAACCGCCAACACCAGATATGCAGGATCGTATAGTCGATCTCTTGCATTTAGAAGGTGTTGAGAAAAATGAATTTTATAACAAAGCGGCTTTCGGAAGAAACGAGCTTCCCAAGGATATTGTGGAGTTTCTTACCCACAATCAAGCCGAAATCGATAACATTAGAGAAAGAATGAGGGCGTAATAATGTCAAATGAAGCTAAAACCTATGCTATTTTTCGAAAGATGCTCCGAAGCCAAGGTTATTATGATGATACCGATGTTGTTGTTGAAGAACAGAAAAGCGACAACCTCAAAATAGACAAACTGCTGAAAAACGCATCTAAAAAAGGAAATCATAAAGGCTATCCCGATTTCATTATATACTCAAAGGCATATCCGGAACTGCTGATTGTCGTAGAAGCAAAAGCAGATATTAACAAGCACGAGAGCGACACCAAAGACAATTACGCTGATTATGCTGTCGATGGAGCGTTATTGTATGCGTCGTTCCTATCAAAAGAATTTGATGTTCTGGCAATCGGAATAAGCGGCGAGGATGAAAACCGTTTTAGAATATCGCACTATCTGCATCTTAAGGAAGACAAGAAGTCTTATCCTTTATTTGATGACAAGATTTTGACGATTAAAGAATACTTTGAGGGTATTAACAAAAGTAATTATAAATTCAATCAAGATTATGCCAAGCTGATTGCGTACACAAAGACTTTGAACGAAACTCTCCACGCCAAGAAAATTAAAGAATCACAAAGGGCGTTGTTGATTAGTGGTATCTTGATAGCTCTTAAAGATAGAGCGTTCAAGGATGGTTATAAGAAGTACGATAAGGTGACACAGCTTGTGAAAGCACTTTATACAGCTATTGAGGGGCAACTGGCAAGTGGTGAAATTCCTCAAAAGAAAATTGATGTTTTAACACAAGCGTTCTCATTCGTTAAAACCAATCCTGCGTTGACGGATGCTAAAACTGGCAAGAAGTTTCTGGAAGACCTCATTGATGAGATCGACCGCGAGATTAACGGATTTATGGTAACTCATCAATATGTCGATACTGTCAGCCAATTCTATATAGAGTTTTTGCGTTATGCTAACAACGACAAGGGTCTGGGAATTGTTTTAACACCGCCTCATATAACAGAATTGTTTGCCGAGTTAGCAGGTGTTGACAAAAACAGCGTAGTTCTTGATAACTGTTGCGGTACTGGTGGATTTTTGATTAGTGCTATGAAGCGTATGCTTATAGATGCGAAAGGAGATCAAGCCAAAGAGCGAGATATTAAAGGCAAACAGTTAGTTGGAATTGAGTTTCAAGACGATATTTATACCTTGCTGATTTCCAATATGATTATTCATCGTGATGGTAGAACTAACATTTACTGGGGTGATTGCTTCACAGCGATTGAAGATGTAAAAAAGAACTTTAAGCCTACAGTTGGACTTCTAAACCCACCTTACAAAAGTAAAGCTTCCGATATAGAGGAGTTCGAATTTATCCTCAATAATCTGGATGCGTTGGAGTCTGGTGGAACGTGCATAGCCATTATTCCGATAAGCTGTGTCATTGAAAAGACTACTATTGCAGAAAACTTGCGACAGAGATTACTTGAAAAACATACGCTTGAAGCTGTTCTTTCAATGCCAGAAGAACTGTTCCATAATTCTAAAGTAAACACCGTCACTTGTGCCGTTATTATGACTGCACATAAGCCGCATCCTAAAGGCAAAAAAACTTGGTTTGCATACTGTCGAGATGATGGATTTATAAAGATGAAGAACAAGGGTAGAATAGATGCAAATCATACTTGGAATGATATAAAAGAAAAGTGGGTAACAGCATTTAGAAACCGTGAAGCAATACCTAAATTCAGTTTGATGCGTGAAGTTACTGCAAAAGATGAATGGTGTGTAGAAGCTTACCTTGAAACCAATTACGACGAATTTACTTTCGAGGATTACGAAACCACAGTGAAAAAATATCTCATGTTTAATTTTATGGATATGACTGGTGCTGTAGGAGGTGACGAGGATAATGAAGACGTGTAAGGTTAGTGATTTATTTGATATTCAATACGGAAATTCTCTTGAGCTGATATATCTTGAAAAAGATCCTCATGGTGTTAATTTCGTTTCTCGAACAGCCAAAAGAAATGGCGTTTCTGGAAAAGTCAAATTGATTCCGACAGAAAAACCTTTCCCTGCGGGGGTGCTTACTGTTGCGGTAGGCGGTAGTGTATTAGAAACCTTTCTACAGCAATCCCCCTTCTATACTGGTTTTCATGTAATGGTACTTTCACCCAAAGTTGAAATGACTACTTCTGTCAAACTATATTATTGTCATTGTATTAGGGCAAATCAATACAAATACAGTTATGGAAGACAAGCCAATGCAACACTTGGGAGCTTAATGATCCCTACATTGGATAGTGTGCCGACATATGTCTATGAACTTTCAATAAAGGATTATGGAAAAAACTTAATAAGACAAGCAGATATTCCTTCAAACGAAAAAACATATCCTATATGCACCAAGAGTGTTTCGGTAGGAGATTTGTTTGATATAGAAAACGGCATTGCCTCTTCTCAAGTTATTCGTAGTGATATTAAAGAAAGTGAAAACTGGATACCGTATATTAGACCATCATACAGACAAGAAACCAGTATTGATGCATACGTTAATAAAAACCTTGTTCCGTCTGACAAAGTTTTCCCTGCAGGGACTTTATATGTGTCTACCAACGGTCAAGGTAGCCATACGTTCTCATATGTTTCTACAACTGAGTTTGTTGCCAATAGTGATGTTTCGGTGCTAATTCCAAAAAGAGCAATGAGTTTGCAGGAAAAATTGTTTTATGCACAATGTATCACCAATAACCGCTACAAATTTTCTTATGGAAGAAAACCTAAGGGGGCAAGATTGTTAGCTGTGAAAGTTCCCGAATACCCCCCTAAATACGTTACAGATTATAACATTGATAAAGTGGTAAACAGCTTCTCTGGCGTTTTGGATATGGTATAATATTCACGCCACAATAATACCAAAGACCTCGGTCTGCGTAAACGCAGATCGGGGTCTTTTTACATACTATACGCCATTCTGTTTTCCTGGCTTCAATAACAAAAATGCGAACAGGAAAATTTCTTGCCGCCGCCTTGGGCGGCGCAGGTAAAATTTTCCTACAAAGGAAATTCAGCATTTTTGTTATTTTCAGCCGCTTTTTTTACTACAGTAATAGTGCAAGCGAGATTTCGCTGAATTTTTGAAAGGCACAGAATATGGAAGGAGTGAAAAAAGTACAGAATGGAAAAGGGTTTTGATACTTTGATATATCGCAAGAAAAGTATATATAAAAGTATCAAAATCGAGGGATAAAACAGCCATACGGAGTATGGATGATTTATCCCGAAGAACGCAAAGGATTTTTGATAAAGAAAAATCCAACATTACAAAGTGATTTTGCGGACGGCAAAATCGACATCAAAAGGAGTGGCTTCGTTCTCCTGCATTTGCGAACAATGGAGTTTTAGACTTAACAAAATTTAATTCGAGAGGTGGTGTGCGTGGGCAGAAAGAACAAGAACATAACGATACAACTGAATAACCGTATTAACGAGCTTTTGAGAATTGGCGAGAAAAAGGTCAAGGTGAATGGCGTAGCGGAGGGCATCCATAGTGTGAAAACGGCTGAGCAATATCGAAAATCCGCTCTACGCCTTTCAAAAGTATGCAAGGAGATGGGTATCAAAAACATTGAGGACATTGACAAAAGCGTGGTCGCACGTTATATGGAAGCCTACCGTGATGCTTCGCCGTGGACGATCAGCCGCGAGCTTGCGGCAATTTCGAAAATTAGGGGCGAAACCATAACGCCAAAGGAACTGGGGTTTACGCAACGCCGCACATATACCTCGGTCAAGAATAACCGTGGGGAGTTACAAAAAACAAATGATGCCAACAATCCCAAAAATCAAGACGGTCTATACCTCGCCGCCGTCACGGGTTGTCGCAGATCGTCCATTACAACGGTCACGGCAAATGATGCCGTAAGGGATGAACACGGCAAGATATACGCATTTTCTTGGTGCGAAAAAGGGGGACGCTGTAGAACCTCCGTGGTCTTAATGTCGGAGCAAGGCAATCTTACCCGATGGGTGGATAGCAAGCTTAAGGGCGGTCATTCTCCCGATGCACCACTTGTCGATTACATAAGCAAGAAAGCCCCTTGTCACCGTATGCGTAGCGAGTACGCAAGGGATTTATACGCCGAGTTGAAGGATGCCAAGGAGCGTGGCGTGGATGTGTACCGAGGTCGCAAGTTTGAGCTATTCAGAGATAAAGAGAAGTACGATTATAGCTACCATAACCCACGCTTCAAGTCGGATGTGGTTCACGGCTTTGAAAAAGACCTCGCCCTTGAGGTCAGCTTTGCACTCGGTCATAACCGCCTCGATGTCAGCCTTTATTCCTACCTTATAAGATAATATATACGTTAGCACTTCTACCCTTTGGGGCAGAGGTGCTTTTTTATGCGTTGAGTTATAAACTGCAAATAGATTTTATACAATATAAGGTTATAACGCACAGATGCGTTGACAGAAAGGATGTTTAATATGCAAGGCAAGAATTATTTGAATGGCAACAGAAGTATGAAAGTGTTTATTACAAATCTTGGTCGCTACAATGAGGGTTATTTGGTCGGAAAATGGGTAAAGCTCCCCGTGGACGATGAAACGCTTGACAAGGTGTTGACGGAAATAGGTATCAACGAGCAGTACGAGGAATATTTCATCACGGACTACGAAAACGAAATCGTGGGTATCGGTGATGTGATTTCGGAGTATTCGAGCGTGGCGGCGTTAAACAAGCTCGCACAACGCCTTGAGGTGTTGTCGGATGCGGATGCCGACAAGCTCGGTGCGGTGCTTGAATATGAAGCGTGCAGGAGCGTGTCAGAGGTCATAGACCTTTTGGACGAGCTTGACGAGTTTGATTTGCTCCCCGATGTTGAGGATGATGAGGACTTGGGGTATTACTACGTGGAAGAATACGGCAGTATCGACATTCCCGAAAGCATCCGTGCTTACTTCGATTACGAAGCCTATGGGCGTGATATTAGGCTCGAAAGCTCTTGTCTATTCACAAGTTACGGCTTTTTGCTCGACAACCGCTAAAAGACCGAAAATACAGGCGGTGGTTGCTCGAACACAAATTTTCTTTTTATGAAAAATATCACTCTAAAATATGTGTACGTTAGAAATAACGAATACATTTTGAAAAGGATATTTTGACTATGAATACTGTAAATACAAGTATTACAAGAGAAACGCTACCGATGTATATCGGAATTAAGGACGCTGTGAGAATGGGCATCACCCGAAACAGCTTTTACACGCTAACCCACCGTGACAATGACTT
The DNA here is from genome assembly GCA_045632205.1 of Eubacteriales bacterium. GTDB lineage: Bacteria > Bacillota > Clostridia > Oscillospirales > CAG-272 > UMGS1865. The sequence goes on along the minus strand of JAZQWH010000210.1, from coordinate 3,560 downwards.
TGTGGTGGAGATTGGCGGCAGAGTTTATCTCGACCGAGATAATTTGCTCGCTTGGCTCGACCAAGGCGGCGACAAGAAGAACAACAGAAAGGATAAGGAATAAGCTATGGCAAATAAGAAGAATACCGCTAAAGGCAAGGTTTCCAATGGTATGGGAAGCATCCGCAAAAGAAGCAACGGCAGTTACGAGGTACGCTATACCGAGGGATTTGACCTTTCGGGCAAGCAAATTCAGCGTAGCAAGAGCTTCAAGACCGAGCGTGAAGCTAACGAGTTTAGAATCAAAACGCTCAACCAAATCAATGAGGGTACATATGTGTCGCCCAACCAAATGCCGCTTAAAGAGTGGATAACCATCTATCTCAAACGCTATACGGCAAATCTTAAGGATTTGACAAAGAAATCCTATGAGGATCGTTTGCAATTACACGTTGTACCTGCTATTGGGAATGTAAAGCTCTGCAAACTGACCTCGTTTGTTGTGCAGGACTTTGTAGATAGTCTTGGTCGCAAAACAGACAAACGCAATGCCCTTTCTCCAAAGACAATCAAATGTATCCACGGCGTTTTACACAAGGTGCTTAACAAAGCGGTCAGCTTGGGATATTTATCAAAAAATCCTGCTGACGATTGCACGCTCCCCAAAGTAAGTCGCCCCGATATTACACCTCTTTCCGATAGTCAAACCGTGGAGTTTCTAAAGGCTATCAAAAACGATACATATAATCAAGTTTATATGCTCGCCTTGTTTATGGGGCTTCGTCAAGGAGAAATCTTGGGGTTAGCTTGGGATTGTATCAACTGGGAGAACAACGTTATTACCATAAAGCGTCAGTTAATTAGAAAGCGTGAATGTAAGATTGTAGAAAACACCGATGATGATGACAAGAAGTATAAAATTACTTCCGTCAAAGATGAAGATGCTCGATACATTTGTGTTGACGATGAAATTATGGATATTTTCCGCACTCGCCTTGAAGAACAGAATGAGCAACGCAGACGAGCAGGCGACCTTTGGTATGAGCCGTTCCCAAATCTTGTTTTTGAAAATGCGTTCGGCAAGAACTTTGCTCATAGTACCGTTCGTAAACATTTCAAAAAGAGTGTCGCAGAAATTGGATTGCCCGAAGAACGTTTCCACAATATGCGACACAATTACACCGTTGCCGCACTTGAAAGCGGCGATGACGTAAACACCGTACAGAAAAATCTCGGTCACGCCACTTCAAACTTTACTTTGACAGTCTATGACCACGTTACCGAAAAACGAAAAACGGAAAGTGCAAAGCGAATGAATGACCGCATTAAAATGCTTAAAGAGCTTATGGCTTAAGATAAGACCGTACACATCAAAAAAGATGTTGTGCGGTCTTTCTTTTTATATGGGATTTGCTCATACAAAATCCCTTACGATTTTTACGAAATCTGAATACAGGAGAGCTGTGGCTTCAGAAATCGAGCAAAAATGCCCCATTTTGCCCATTTTATTCGTTTTCGCAGACAAATAAGACGAATAGGACGGCGGCTCACAAATTCAAATCTCTCCTTCTCCGCCAAAAAACAAGACCACCCAAGAGGGTGGTCTTGTTTTTTGTTGTCGAAGACGACCGTTGAATCGCGTCGGACCGGCGCGAGAGGGAGCGAGGTAAGCGCCGCCGGTGGCGGATGAAGCGCAACCGAGCGAGTGAGCAAATAAGGAGCATCGTGAGGTGTGCCGCGCACACGAACAGGGCGACTATATTTGCGAGGTGCGACGCCGCGAAGCGGCTAGAGGATCTCTCCTTCTCCGCCAAATAAAAACCGCAATTCTGATACAAAGGGGTTGTGGTTTTTGTTTTTTTATGATAAAATACATTATAACCGATAGCTTTTTTAGGAGAAATTTTTATGTGGTACGAAATACTCGTAGAAAACGAGTTCGCAGATTATTTTATCAACAACAATTCTTTTTTACAAGATGCCGCAGAGAAGCAAAAAGCGGATGAAATGCTTAACGGATATTCAGAAATTATATATGGTGCGACAATCGCTTGGAATTTTTATGACGATATCAAAAAAGAGCAGATTAGAGAATCGCTTACGAACTTTAGTCAAAACGCTGTGCGATCTTTTGATTTTTGTTGCAGTCAAATTCATTTAAGCCAAGCTAAATTCTTGCACGAAATATGGCATTCGATTTCAACCAATGCTAACGAAAGCAAATATTGCGCTGATTTGTCACAGCTCACTGCAGAACAATGCGCAATTTTAATAATGTATCCGTTCTTTTCAAGAATGGGAGGATCATTTGAAAAAGAATTTCAAGAAAACGGGAATCTAAAAAAGTATCTCCTCCTTCTCAAAAGCAAATGTATAAAGGATTGATTTGTATCAAAATTACAGTTATTAGCCAACAAAAAACGCACTTTTGTCTACCGACAAAGGTGCGTTTTTTATCCTTATAGCACTTTTTCGGGCAAATTAAGGCAAAATCAAGGATAATTAGGCGTTGCGTCCGTCAACCAGACTGTCGCAGCGTTATCTTTATGCCCGCAGCATCGGAAAAATGGGCTTTACTTTTTGTCGTTCTTTGCTCAAATAAAGAACAACAAAAACATTGCGTCGTGAGAGATTTGAACCAGAATAATCGCAAAGTTCATAAAGCAAGGACAATTTTGCCCTGTCGCCCCTTTACAAAACGCGCGAATTATGCTATACTTATTTTGTATAATTACATTCTTTTTCGTGAGAAAAAGTGAGCTATTAAAAAGGAGGCGGTATCATGTTAAGCATACCCCATGCAGGCTGGACAGACTTCAAACTGAAAGACAAATCATACGCATTGAGCTATTTGACAGGGGTGCCTTTCGAATGGCTCACACAGGCGATACACGGATTAGAAACAATGCTGCCGTTCACCGTTCACGGTTTCAGCGAACCAGGACGCATGCTGTGTACGGTCAGCTATTGGAATTGTTACATCGTTTTTTGCGACGATGAAAATCATGAAGAAGCGGCGGAGCATATTTGCAGCGAATACATCCACAAAAACATGATGGAATTTTGCGAGGAATTGCATCGCGATATAAGCGAAAACATCGACGCATGGTGCAAGTGGTTTACGGACTACGAAGCAGAGACCGAAGAAGAAGAACAGGCTTTCTACGCCGACATAAAAGTGCAGCTGGAGGATTTGCTTGCAAAGCTGGCAGCGCTCATCAGCGAGAAGAAGCTCATGTTCGGTGGCGGATACGCGTTCTTCTAATGGTGTACTTTTAGTCGTTCTTACCTCACTTTGCGCACCTTTTGGTCGTTCTTTCGCAACAAAAAAAACGCACCTTTGTCTACCGACAAAGGTCCGTTTTTTGAATGATGTTTGCCAAAGTTCGCTTTGCGAACTTTACGGCAAGATGACGCCTACCACGGACCAATGAAATTACGCTTGCGGCGTAAACGTATTTTGCCGAGCCTCTTGTAATCCAACTCAAAGTATGCTATAATCTATTTGACGCAATCGTTAAATAGCAAAGAAAGCTCGGTAGGAAGGTAAAAGCTATGAATTTTATACCTCATATAGAAAT
>JAZQWH010000209.1:0-1177 GCA_045632205.1 Eubacteriales bacterium | reverse complement strand
ATTTATAATTTCCATGATTACACGACTGCTTTGATCAAGGAAAAGAAGGGTATGACCTTCGAGGAGGTGCTTGAGGCAACGAAGAAGGAATGGAAGCTGATCGAAGAGACGGTCAAGGTACCCTTTTATCCGCATATGTCCTGCGGTTGGGATGCCAATCCGCGCTATTCGGGCTGTAATCTGAGAATGTGTACCGACAGCACACCCGAGAATTTCCAAAAGGGCTTGGAGCTGACCCGTGAATTTATCGATACGCATCCCGACCTGCGCGCGCCGCTCGTTACGATCAACAGCTGGAACGAGTGGACGGAGGGAAGCTACCTGGAGCCCGACGATCTTTACGGCTACGGTTATCTCGAGGCGGTCAAGCACGTATTTATGGAGGAAGAGAAATAATTTGGCTGCAATCGGGGGGATTGTAACTCGTTAGACCGTTTGAATTCCTTAGCCCTTTTGCAAAAGATTTGGGATGACAAAGCCCAATTGCTTTGTCCGCAACCGAAAGGGACTTGCTCCGTCAAGTCCCTTTTTATCATACTTTCCGCGCTTCTTCATATTCTTAAATGAAAGTGGGGTGGGGAAGATGAAAAAACGGGGAAGAAAGCTTCTCGCGGCACCGATCACGGTGCTTTTTTTCGTAGGATTGATCTGTACGGATCGCACGGGGGAGGCGGCGGTAACGCTCCTTGCCGCGCTTTTGCACGAATGCGGACATCTTTTGGCGGCACGGTGGATGAAAATTCCGCTTCGCTCGATGCGCATCGACCTGCTCGGCGCACGATTGGACGTGGGAGACCGCCTCCTTTCCTACGGCGAGGAGTGGCTTCTGGCAGCGGCGGGGCCGCTTGCAAGCTTGCTGTTTGCCGCACTCGCCTGTCCGCTCTGGCATCGCTTTTCTCTCGCGTTCGTTTTTTCCGCCGTGTCGCTCCTGCTGGGTCTGCTCAACCTTTTGCCCGTCGGGAGCTTTGACGGCGGACGGATGGCGGAGGCTCTGCTCGCCCACACGCTCGGTGCGAAAAAAGCATATTTTATCGTCTCTCTGCTCACGCTTTCGGCGTTGCTCCTCCTCTGGCTCTTTTCGGTCTATCTCCTTTTGCGCGCGGGCGGAGGACTTTCGCTTTTTTGCTTTTCGGTCAATCTTTTGTCCCGTTTTCTTGAGTGCGGAAAAATCGGTTGA
>JAZQWH010000208.1:0-1368 GCA_045632205.1 Eubacteriales bacterium | reverse complement strand
GATCGATCTTGAGGCGGGGAAAAACGCGGGAATGCAATCCTGCTTTTTCGATTTTGACGGCGTTTTTGCAGGGGTACCTGCCGATTACAGTGTTACGGGGCTTGCGGAAATTATAAATCTGATCTGACCTGATCCCCCGATCCGTCGGGGGATTTTCCGTTTCAAAAAGGAGGATATGACTATGAAGAATTCGTTCAGCCTGCCAAACGGGGCAGAGCTTTCCAATGTGACGATCGTTTATGCGGAATCGCCGTTGAATTGTTCCGTCGGCTCGCTTACGGGCAAGACGGTGGGAGAGGACATCGGCGCGCTTCTGCTCGGAGAGAACACGGCATATGACTTTGACCGTCAGACCGCACTGCGCTTGCGTGATCTGCTGAAAAAAATTTGCAACGCCGAGTTGCCTCTCATCGGTGCATCTGCGCGCGAGGGAGTTGGCGGTGCAATTGTGATCGCGACCGATCCGCTTCAATATTCTCCGCGTGCATACGAGATTTTTGAGCGCGACGGAGACCTGGTTATTTGCGGAGGCTCGTACGGTGCGACCTGGCACGCGATCGATGCGATCGAGGAAGCGCTTTGCGCAGGACGTGGGATCGCGATGGGGAAGGGAAGCTACCCCATTCGCTGTGTCGCGTGTATGGGAGATAGCATTACGCGCGGCTCGCAGGCACTCCCCGACGGCAACGGCTTCGGCTCTCCCGACGGACTTGCGGCAAGCTTTGGCGGCAAGGCGACCTCGCATTATTTCGAGCAGTATCTGAGCTATCCCGCAAATCTCGCTCGCGCGCTCTGGAAGGACTATGCCGTGTTCAACTACGGTCAGGGCAATTCCACGATGCGTCGGTTTGAGTCCTGGGCGCAGTTCTACTATCACGATACCGCTAAATTCGCCTCGGCACTCGAAGCATCGAGCCGCGAGGGGCACGCCTTTGATGACGTTTTCATTATGCTCGGCACCAACGATTCGGGCAGAGAGGGCGGTGCAAAGGAGTGGGGCGACGAGCAAAAGGCGGATTTTGTCAACGAAGCCGAGCGCCTTCTCAAAGCCGTTCTGCAAAGCTCGCCCAACGCGCGCTTCGTTTTGATGAATGTGCCGCACCGCTGCAATTGCCATAAGCCGAGCGAAAGCGATTCCGTCGTGCGCGCAACCCAGCGCGAGACCGTCCAAATCCTTGCCGAAAAGGGCTATCCCATCACGCACTACGATATGGCGGCGTATACCACCGCACATATGGGCAACGGGAGCGGCACTACCCTCGAGGAGGAGCTTGCTATCCACGCCGATTTCTATAATATCCGTACCGATACCGGTAAGCCCGATACCACACATCCAAACTATCGCGGCTACCATTCCATCTCCCTCGC
>JAZQWH010000207.1:0-5093 GCA_045632205.1 Eubacteriales bacterium | reverse complement strand
TGCGCGCCTTGCTCTCCTTGCACGCCCTGCGCGCCTTGATCTCCCTTATCGCCTTTGTCTCCCTTTTCTCCCCGCTCGCACGCGGAAAGCGTAAGGAGCATTGCAAGGCAGAGCAAAATTGCAATCAGCTTTTTCATTTGTTCATCCCCCAATCGGTCTTGGTTTGTAGTCCTATTGTAGCACAATTTTTTCCATTTGTAAAGGGCATCCGACAAAAATCGTGCGCTTCCAAAAACGGCGCTCCCCCACCTGACACGCACTCGCTCGCCACAATTCGATTTTTTTAGCAATCTACTTGCGCGGCATCGCAAAAAAATTGTTAAAAGAATGTGAATTATCCAAAAAAGGGCTTGAATTTTTACAAAATAAGTTTACAATAAAGGCATAAGTTGGCACTCGGACACAAAGAGTGCTAACAGCCAAAAGCAAAAAAAACAATATCACTTGATACACAGGAGGATTCAATCTTATGAATATCAAACCGCTTGCAGACAGAGTTGTCGTGAAGCTCGTCGAAGCTGAAGAAAAGACCAAAACCGGCATTTTCCTCACCGCTTCCGCGCAGGAAAAGCCCCAGATCGCACAGGTCGTTGCCGTCGGCCCCGGCGCGCACACCGAGGACGGCAAGCTCATCCCGATGGACGTCAAGGTCGGCGACAAGGTCATCACCGGCAAATACTCGGGCACTGAGGTCAAGATGGACGGCGTGGAATACACCATCGTCAAGCAGCAGGACATTCTCGCAATCGTAGAATAATTCGGAGGTAACTTACTATGGCAAAAGAAATTCTTTACGGTATGGACGCCCGCAACGCGCTCGTTCGCGGCGTCGATAAGCTCGCAGACACGGTCAAGATCACGATGGGCCCCAAGGGACGCAACGTCGTTCTCGACAAGAAATACGGCTCTCCCCTCATCACCAACGACGGTGTCACCATCGCCAAGGAGATCGAGCTTGAGGACGAGGCGGAAAATATGGGCGCTCAGCTCGTCAAGGAGGTCGCTACCAAGACCAACGACGCGGCAGGCGACGGTACCACCACCGCTACCCTTCTCGCGCAGGCTTTCATCCGCGAGGGTATGAAGAACGTCACCGCGGGCGCAAATCCCATGGTCGTTCGCAAGGGTATGAAGAAGGCAGTCGACGCCGCTGTGGAGGCGCTCATCGCAAACTCCAAGAAGGTCAACGGCTCTGCCGACATCGCGCGCGTCGGTACCATCTCCGCAGGCGAAGAGGTCATCGGTGAGCTGATCGCAGACGCAATGGAAAAGGTCACCGCCGACGGTGTCATCACCATCGAGGAGTCCAAGTCCGCCGAGACCTACTCCGAGGTCGTTGAGGGTATGCAGTTCGATCGCGGCTACCTCTCCCCCTATATGGCTACCGATATGGATAAGATGGAGGCGGTCATCGACGACGCGCTCCTCCTCATCACCGATAAGAAGATCTCCAACATCCAGGAGATCCTCCCCCTGCTCGAGCAGATCGTTCAGGCAGGCAAAAAGCTGCTCATCGTTGCCGAGGACGTCGAGGGTGAGGCTCTCACCACGCTCGTGCTCAACAAGCTCCGCGGCGTCTTCAATTGCGTTGCCGTCAAGGCTCCCGGCTTTGGCGATCGCCGCAAGGAAATGCTCCAGGATATCGCGATCCTCACGGGCGGTCAGGTCATCTCCTCCGAGGTCGGTCTCGAGCTGAAGGATGCAGGCATCCATATGCTCGGCCGTGCCCGTCAGATCAAGGTCAACAAGGAGCATACCATCATCGTTGGCGGCGCAGGGGATCCCGCTGAGATCAAGGCGCGCGTCGCTCAGATCCGCAACGCCATCGCTGAAACTACCTCCGATTTCGACCGCGAGAAGCTCCAGGAGCGCCTTGCTAAGCTCGCAGGCGGTGTTGCCGTCATTAAGGTCGGTGCCGCTACCGAGGCTGAAATGAAGGAAAAGAAGCTCCGCATTGAGGACGCGCTCAACGCTACCAAGGCTGCCGTTGAGGAAGGCATCGTCGCAGGCGGCGGTACCGCGTTCATCAACGTCATCCCCAACGTCGCAAAGCTCGTCGACGAGGTCGAGGGCGATGAAAAGACCGGCGTCAAGATCGTCGTCAAGGCGCTCGAGGAGCCCCTCCGTCAGATCGCTACCAACGCAGGATTTGACGGCGGTGTTGTCGTCGACAAGGTCATGAACAGCGGTAAGCTCGGCTTCGGCTTCGATGCCTACAACGAGGTCTACTGCGATATGATGGCGTCCGGTATCGTCGACCCCACTAAGGTCACTCGCTCCGCTCTCCAGAACGCGGCTTCCATCGCTTCCGTTATCCTGACCACCGAGTCCGTTGTCGCTGATAAGAAGGAGGAAACTCCTGCCGCAGCTCCCGCTGCAGGTATGGGCGGCATGGGCGGCGGTATGTATTAATTATATACTGTTTTATGCGAGGGGAGAGGGATCTTTTCTTAAGGAGAAAAGATCCCCCCCCCCTAACGCTCCCCTCACCCGAAAAGACCTTTCTATAAGGGGAAAATAAATAGATTTGTTAGTCTGTGCCACTGTCCTTAGGCAGTGAAACAGACCTTTTTGTTTTGTTTACAGTTCCTAACAATAGCTGCCGCGACTGCTTTGGTACCACCACCCAAAGCAGGCACCAAAGTAACTTTACCCACGGCGATTTTGGTGCCACTTCCCACATCGTGACCGAGCCTAGGGCAAAGTCACTTTATGGATTTTTTAGGGTTGGCGGTCCCTAAAAAATGTGCGGCAGCAAATCTGCAAGGCTGTCCACGGACAAAAAAGTCTGCACCCCTGACAAAAGTCAGTGGCACAGACTAACCAATTAAGACGATCCCAAAACCTTTTTTAAAAGGTTTTGAAAGGGGTGTGGGGAAAAACTTTTTCAAAAGTTTTCCCCACAAAACGCTCCCACAAAACATTTCCCCCGCATAACCATCAATCCATCAATCCATCAATCCATCCAATCTCCGCAAATTCGACAAAATTCCAAAAAAAAGCAAGGAAAGCAAAAAATAATTATGAATGCGACTTTACAAATGGAGAAAAAGGTGGTATAATATAAATAATAATGGCTCGATATGGGCGGAAATGATTTTAGCACGGGTTGACGAAAGTTCTAAAAAAGGAGCGTTACGCAATGTTTAGGAAGCTGAAAGAAAACGGGTTTCTCTTTTCCGAGCTGGTAAAGCGAGACTTCAAGAAAAAATACAAGCGCACGTATCTTGGAATGGTTTGGAGCGTGCTTTCTCCCCTTCTGACGCTTTTGGTTATGCGACTTGTGTTCACCAATTTCTTTGGAACCTCGATCGCGTTTTACACCACGTATCTGTTCTGCGGTAACATCGTATTCAGCTTTTTCAGTGACGCCACGAACGGCGGAATGAGCTCGCTGATGAGCAACGCGGAGATCATCTCGAAGGTCAACGTACCGAAATATCTCTTCCTGTTCTCGCGTTCCGTTTCGTCGCTGATCAACTTTGGACTGACGTTTTTGGTGTTCCTGGTCTTCTGCGTGATCGACGGCATCACCTTCCGTCTTTCCATGCTCTCGCTCATCATTCCGATCATCTGTCTCATCATTTTCAACATCGGTATGGGACTGATCCTTTCGGCGTTCTTTATGTTTTTCCGCGATATGCAGTATCTTTGGAGCGTCTTTACGCAGCTGCTGATGTATATGTCGGCGATCTTCTACGACACGTCCGGATTTGGAAAGCTTGAGCTGCTCTTCTATATCAATCCCGTTTACGTTTATATCAAGAGCTTCCGACTTGCCGTGATCCAGGGCGTTGTGCCCTCTGCGTGGATCCTCGGTCTGGGTGCATTCTACGCGCTCTTCTTCTTTGGCATCGGCGCGCTGATCTACAAGAAGCAGAACCACAAGTTCCTCTACTACGTCTGACGGAGGTGCGGCAAAAATGAAAAAAACGAAAAACGTCATCACGATCAACACCGAGCCCACCCCCATCCTTTCCTGCTCCAACGTTTCCATCCGCTACGTCAGCGGCGACTTCAAGGAGATCGGAATTAAGGAATATCTGCTCCGTAAGATCACGAGAAACTACAAGGTCAACGAATTCTGGGCGGACAGAAACGTCAATTTCAAGATCTACCGCGGCGATATGCTCGGAATTATCGGCACGAACGGCGCGGGCAAATCCACGCTCCTCAAGGCGATCTCGGGCATTATGGTGCCCACGGAGGGATCGGTGGAGTGCAACGGAAAGATCGCGGCTCTGCTTGAGCTTGCCTCGGGCTTTGACGGCGACCTGACCGTGCGCGAAAACGCGTTTCTGCGCGGCGCAATGCTTGGCTACACCAAAAAATTTATGAAGAACACCTACGACGACATCATCCAATTCTCCGAGCTGGAGGATTATCAGGACCGTGCGTTCAAGCACCTCTCCTCGGGTATGAAGGCGCGTCTGGCGTTCTCCATCGCCTCTCTCGTCAACCCCGATATCCTCATTCTCGATGAGGTCCTCTCGGTCGGTGACGGCGGCTTCCGCGCCAAGAGCGAAGCAAAGATGAAGGAGATCATCGGCGGCGGCGCAACCACCATCCTCGTTTCGCACTCGATCGCGCAGGTGCGCTCTATGTGCAACAAGATCCTTTGGCTCGACCACGGCAACCAGATCACCTTCGGCGACGACGTCAAGGGCATCTGCGACGTCTACGAGGAGTACCTCGCAACCCGTGTCCTCCCCTCCCCCGACGTCTTTGATAAAATCAAAAAGCAAAAGAAAACGAAATAAAAAAACAGGCGGCACGGCATCCCGTGCCGCCTCAAGTTTACAGGCGCTCAACGCTACTGATGATGTGTTAGGGATCGATATTTATTAGGGGAAACTTTTGCAAAGAAGTGAAGGTCGCAAGCGACCGCGAACTTGCTTCGCAAGGTTCGCCCCCTATAACCCCTTCAAAACCTTTTAAAAAAGGTTTTGGATTGACTTAAGTTGTCAGTCTGTGCCACTGACATTTGTCAGGGGTGAAGATTTTTTTGCTCTCGGACAGCCTTACAGATTTGCTGCCGCACAGTTTTCAGGGACCGCTACCCTGAAAACTCCATAATATTAGTTTGTCCTCGG
>JAZQWH010000206.1:0-1816 GCA_045632205.1 Eubacteriales bacterium | reverse complement strand
CGCAACCGAGAATTTGATGATGGAGGCGGTCAAGCGCGGCGGTGACCGTCAAGAGATCCACGAGATTATTCGAAAGTGCTCGATGGAAGCAACCGCCAAAATGAAGAACGGTGAGGAATGTGACCTGACGGCAAGACTTGCAGCCGAGCCTACCTTTGGTATGAGTGAGGCTGAGATCAATGCGCTCCTTGAACCGAGTATGTATATCGGCAGATGTCCCGAGCAGGTGGATGCTTTTCTTGCTAAGCTCAAGCTCTTGTTAGAAGGCGTTGACGGCTCAAGCGCAGAAATCAATCTTTGAGGTGCGTATGGAAAAGATACTTGTTTTGGACTTCGGTGGACAGTATAACCAACTGATCGCCCGCCGTGTGCGAGAGCATCACGTATATGCCGAGATCAAGCCTTATAATAAAATCACAGTGGGGGAAATCAAGGAAATCGGATACAAGGGAATCATCTTCACGGGCGGTCCCAACAGCGTGTATGATGAGAAGTCTCCTCACTATGATCCTGTCATTTTGAATAGCGGAATACCGATCCTTGGTATCTGCTACGGAGATCAATTGATGGCACATATGGCGGGAGGTGTCATTACCTCTGCCGAGAACGGCAGCGAATACGGAAAAACTACCGTATATGTAAAGAATAGTGTGCTTTTTAAGGGCGTTCCCGAGAAAAGCACCGTGTGGATGAGCCACACCGATTACGTAAAAGAAGTCCCCGCAGGCTTTGAGATCATCGGCTACACAGATAAGTGCCCGTGTGCGGCAATGTGTGATGAAAAGCGAAAGCTTTACGGTGTACAGTTCCATCCCGAAGTGACGCACAGCGAGTTCGGAAAGCAAATGCTTTATAACTTCCTGTTTGACGTTTGCAGCTGTGCGGGCGATTGGACGATGGATAATTTCGTCGAAAGCTCTGTTTCAAAATACAAAAAGGAGCTTTCCGGCAAAAGGGTTTTGCTTGCTTTATCGGGTGGCGTAGATTCGTCGGTCGCGGCGGTACTACTACATAAAGCGATTGGTGACGACCTGACCTGTGTTTTCGTTGATCACGGACTCTTGCGGAAAGACGAGGGAGATTTCGTTGAAGCGACCTTCAAGGGACACTTTGGACTGAATCTCATTCGTGTAGGCGCCGAAGAACGGTTTCTTTCAAAGCTTGCAGGGGTTACCGAGCCGGAGCAAAAGAGAAAGATCATCGGCGAGGAATTTATCCGTGTCTTTGAGGATGAAGCGGGAAAGTTAGGCGAGATCAATGTGCTTGTGCAGGGAACGATTTATCCCGACGTGATCGAGAGCGGCAAAGGAGATTCTGCGGTAATCAAGAGCCATCACAACGTGGGCGGACTTCCCGATGTGATAGCCTTTGACGAGATTGTTGAACCTTTGCGAGATCTCTTTAAGGACGAGGTCAGAGCGGTTGGTACCGAGCTTGGTATTCCGTATGAGCTCGTGTGGAGACAGCCATTTCCGGGTCCCGGTCTTGCCGTTCGTGTGATCGGCGAGATCACGAAAGATAAATTAGACGTATTAAGAGATGCGGATGCGATTTTCCGTGAGGAGATTGCAAATGCAAAGCTCGAAAAGGATACAAATCAGTATTTTGCGGTGTTGACCGATCTGCGTAGCGTGGGCGTCAAGGGGGATGCTCGCACTTATGGGTATACGGTCGCGCTAAGAGCCGTAACGACCGACGATTTTATGACGGCGGAATGGACAAGACTTCCATACGATGTTTTGGAGAGAGCGTCAAACAGAATCACGGGAGAGATCGGTATGATAACGAGAGTGGTGTATGACATCACCTCAAAGCC
>JAZQWH010000205.1:0-2379 GCA_045632205.1 Eubacteriales bacterium | reverse complement strand
TTGCGATCAGCTTTGTGTGCGCCATTTTGGGAGTGAGATAGAGTGCAATTCCGTTATTGGTGCGTTTCATCAGCTTTTTGACAGTCTTGTAATTGCTATCGCTTTGATAATTTGCGTGTTCGGGGATTACAACGGTAACCGCAACGCCGCGCTCATATGCCTCTGTAATAGCATCGAGAAAGCGTGGGAGCGGAGAAAAATACGCCATATGGATTTCAAGCGATTCCCTCGCCTCCCGAATCAGAGAAAGATATCGCTCCTCCATTTCAAAAAGCCCCAGCTTTTTGCGGTTGATTCCAAAGGAATACCCCTTGGCGACGTCCGCGCCTGTGCGAAGCTTTTCCAGAAACGCCTCCACATGCGCACGACCTTTAATTTTGTCCATATAATCCCGATACACTCTTCCCTGCATATCCGCACCGTTTTCCTTATCCTCCACGTTGATGCCGCCGAGGAAGAGAATTTCATCGTCAATAATATAATATTTGGAATGATCCGCCTTAAAGGAATTGACGTCGAGCGTAATATTGGGGTGATGAACGATCCTTTCGTACAGAGGGCTTGTTTGATCCTTTGCACGCTTCGGCGCTCCCTTCATAGGATAGAAGATCGAGAGCGCGCGGGATTTAAGCCGTTCGGAAGGAGTTTGACTCTTGTGAAAGAACGATCGGCGCGATTCCTCTGATTTTTCAAGCACCACACCGTAGCGGTCAACCGAAAGCGTGACCGAAACGCCACGATCTGCAGCCGCGCAGATCGCCTCTGCCATACGGTTCCCGATCGCATCGTCACGCCAGATAAACATATTCACGAGAATTTTTTCACGCGCCTTTTCAATGCAGGAAAGAATCGCGGGAAACGCTGTCTTGCCATCAACAAGGAGCGTAAAATCTTCGTATGCGAAGGATTTCATTGCTTGACTCCATTCGTTTCGTCTTATTTCAGAATTTTTCTCAAAAAATCAACCGTTTCGCGCGCAAGCACGGCATATCCCTCCGGGGTAAAATGGACGCCGTCCGTAATCTGATCCGTGATCCCCTCGGAAACGGAATAAAGATCCAACACAGGCAGGCCGTAGCGCTCTGCCAGCTCGCGCACCACAGCATTTCTAACCGCTGCCCTTGCACGCTGCTCATCATTTTTTACGTACGTAGTCAATACGGCGACGATCGGCGTACCCGGAAATTCCTGCATCAGATATTTTAAAAAGCGCTCGTAGCAAGCCCGATATTCAACGTCATCGGAGAGATGCCATCCGTGCAGTCCGTTGTTAAAGAGGATCGCACGTCTCTTCCCCTGCTGAGCGGCAAAAAGAGAAACGGAATCGCTCAGATAGGGATTATCAAGTGCTTTCGAGGTACCAAAGCCATCAAAAAGAAGTGTATTTGCCGATGCCTCGGTTGCACGACGGCGAATTCCGCAGGAAATCGAGTCGCCGATATAGAGGACGCGATCCGCGTCGCTCGCTGTCTGCTCCCACCAAACGTTGTCCCATTCATAGGTTTCGAGAGAGCGGTTGGTGTTTTCGGGTTCATAGGTATAGTGGCTCATTTTTTATCTCCTTTTTTGAAAAAATTCAGAAAAAATCCCTGCCCCCTCTCGCATCCCCGCTCGACGTAGCGCGCGTAGAAGCAAGAGATGAGAAGCAAGCAGCAACAGGAAACGGCAAAGCTCACGCCAACGCTTCCAAGATAGCCAAGCGGCTCGCGCAGCCAAAGGAAGAGAGACGTGGAAAGACTGAAGAGAAGCGGAACGTGAATCAGATAGACTGCATAGGAGCATTTTCCTAGCCAACGAAGCGGCGCTGCGGAAAGGATTTTTTGCGGTATTTTACAGCAAAAGATGCCGAAAAGCGTGAGAAACGCGCCCAGAATGTGCCAATCGATATAAGTCAGGAAATCAAGGTAACGGTAGAAATTCGTGGGGATCACTCCGCTTGGGAACGCGCCGAGCGCAAGTCCCAATACAAGGCTCGGAATCCCGATAACGGGTCGAAGAATCGTTTGCCGATTCAAAACAAGCCAAGCAAGCAACGTGCCGAGCGCGAACGCCGCCAAAAGCTCGGAATTTCCAAACAAAAAGATCGAAACGATCGTAAAGATCACCCACGTGTGACGCTCGTATTTCCACGCAATAACCGAAAGAATGACAGAAAGAAAGGTTCCGAAAAAGAGCTTGGAGAGCATCCAAAATGCAGTGGAAAGCGTATCGTCTCCGAAAAACCACGTCCTGACAACTGCGGATTGAAGCATTTCTCCAAAGGAAACGGTGTCTCTGTAATAGGATGCCGCCCAGGAGGAGCCCGTATAGCCCGCCGCCTCCAAATTGGTAAATGCCCCGAAATTGGAGAGCAGGAAAACCGCAACGGCAACGGGTAAG
>JAZQWH010000204.1:0-1740 GCA_045632205.1 Eubacteriales bacterium | reverse complement strand
GCGACAGTCCGCGATCTCACGGATGACGCACTTTTCCAACGTCATCAGCGGGATCCGACCGTATACGATGACCGAGGAATTGCCGCCGATATCGCGGATCTGCGGGAGCGTAAGCTCAGGGGAAAGGAGGATCTCCTCAAGCCCAAGCTCGGTGAGTGTGCGTGCCGTCTCGCAGTTGGTGACGTTGAGACGGAAATCTCCGTGCAGAGGGAGCGAGTATTCTTTTGCGAGCGAGAGATGACCGAGATTCCCGACGGTGAGTGCGTGACAGCCCGATCGGACGGCTTGCTCAAGCATCCGCCCGACAGCCTCGCGGTCACTGTCAAAGATGACGGGAGGCAGGATCGCCTCATCTGCGCTTTTGTCGTAGCAATGCAGGGGAAGCGCGATCCGATCGAAATAAGCACGCGCGCGATCGGTGATCTGCTTGGCGGATGCAAAGCGTGCCGTGTTGATGCTTTTTCGCTCTTTTTTCAATACGTGTGCGTTTATTTTGCGAATGCTCTGCTCGTTTCGGGTCGGCATCAGCCCCTCCTCCCAAGCGGAGAGCGCACGGCGGCGCAGATCGTTGAGACGGGAAACGGGGAGCATCAGTCCTTCTCCGAGCGAGATTCGGGCATCCGCGATCCTGTAAGGCGTGCCGCCTGTTTTGGAAAGATTGCGCAATACGGTCTCCTCGGAGAGCGGCGCGGTTCGTGCCTCCATCGGTGTGTCTCCCATTACCGTGACCGAGCGGATGCCGTCCGTCAGCGTCAGCGTTGCGGGATGATCGGGGAGGAGAGAGGCTTGCAGGGAAAGATCGATCTTTTTCGTCAGTCCGCCAAAGCTCTCGACCGTGCGGGTGATCGCCTTGTCGCCCTCGGAGCGAATACCGAGCATAGAACGGTCGATCTTGCTTTTATAGTAGCCGTCGGTAAAGCCACCGCGGCTGAAGGCATCCGCAAGGGTACGCATCTCCTCGGGGGTGGCGGCGCGATTCTCATCGAGCAGCCTGCGCCAGATGCGCGCGGTTGCGTAAACGTATTCGGGAGATTTCATACGTCCCTCGATTTTGAGCGAGGAAACGCCCATACGGATCAGCTCGGGGACGTGTGCGGCAAGCGAGAGATCCTTAAGAGAAAGCGGATAGGGGTTTCTTTTTCCGTTCCTACAATCCGCGCAGGAGAAGGGGAGACGGCAGGGCTGTGCGCATTCGCCTCGGTTTCCGCTTCTTCCTCCGACAAGAGAGGAGAAAAGGCATTGTCCCGAGTGGCTGACGCAGAGTGCGCCGTGTACGAATACCTCCACCTCAATGGGGGAGTTTTTTACCACGGTCTCCATATCGGCAGCGGAGGTCTCGCGTGCAATGACCATACGGGAGAAGCCGAGCGCGTGGAGCGCCTTGCCCATATCGGCATTGTGTCCCGACATCTGCGTGCTGGCGTGTAATTCAAAATCGGGCAGCATTTCGTGAATTCGACGCGCACCTCCGAGATCGGCAACGATCAGCGCATCCACGCCTGCGAGATAAGCTTCCTTTGCCGTGTTGAGAAATTGCGATTCCTCACGGTCGGTAAAGAGCGTATTGACGGTCTGATAGACCTTGACTCCATAGCTGTGTGCGCGCAAAACAGCGGCGCGTAACGCGTCGCTGTCAAAGTTTTGTGCATTCATTGGGGCGTTGAAGGCGCTACCGCCCAGGTAGACCGCATCTGCGCCTCCCTCGATTGCCGCGTCAAGTGCCTCGGGAGAGCCGACGGG
>JAZQWH010000203.1:0-5127 GCA_045632205.1 Eubacteriales bacterium | reverse complement strand
AGGCGGCGTGAGATATTTCACAATCGTGCGAAAAGGTTGCGGAGCAACCTTGCACATTATTTCACGTTTTGCTTGGCAAAACATTTCACTTATATTTACCGCCCGACAATACGCTTTTATAAGTGTAACACACTATACCTTGCAGGGCAAGGAGCGTGAAAAGGAGTACGAACGAAACGTCCGTACTCCGTTTTTCTTTTTCGGGAGGTAAAACCTGCTTTATGGTAGGTGTCCCTTTGGGAGTCTCTTTTGCTTTTTAGATAATTGCCGCGAGGAGGATCTCGTAGTATGCCGCAAGATTGACGAGGGCAAGGAGAGAGAAGACGACGGCACATTTTGCACGGTCGGAGGTCTTATTGACCATTCCAAGCGGCATAAAGTTGTAGAGGAAGATGGGGAAGATGGGGAAGAGATATCGGTATTGGCAGCCGTTGACGGTCCAATACCCGACGGGGGTGTAGGTAACGTAGAGCGCGGTGGCGACAAGCACGATCTGGATAAAGCCTGTCAGAAGTCCCACGCCACGCTGGATCCACGCGCGCTTGTAGCGATCGTCCGCGGTGCGGTCGGTAAAGGTGCAGTAGAAAAGCACGAGGACCGCGATGAGCGAATAGATCTGGTTGGAGGCACCGAGCCAAGCGAAGAAGGTCAGGTGCGAGCTCATAGAGGGGAGAGAGACGTAGCCCTTGATGAAGTCAAGGCAGATCTTGGCGTAGCCGAGCGGATCGGAAAGAATGAACTTGATCTGCTCCGCACCGTTGACGTCCGAGCCGCCGCGCACGTCGGTGGATGCCCCCGTGTTGACGAGCATCGGAACGGCAAAGGAGATCAGAATGACGATCATCAGTGCCAGAACAACGAGCTTGGTGATGCGAGCTGCCCGTTTACTTGCAAATCTGTCACGCGGCAGGAAGAGAAGCGGGAGCATCAGGAAGCAGTAGATCTCCTTCGGCCCGCATGCGAACGCGAGAGCGGAGATCATAATGATGAGCTCGGAGAGCTTGGCAGGGGCTTCTCTGTTCTGAAGGATTGAGAAGAAGTACGCAAATCCAACCAATACAGCACCCGTGATCCACCAATCGCAGGAATAGGTTGCGGCAAGGAAGACGCAAACGGGGAGGAGGGAGATTGCGGAGAAGAGATACGCACCGCTGCGCAGCTTTCTGACGGCAAAGCTGACAAGCAGCGCATAGCCTGCAACGTTGAAGAGCTTGCCAAGCAGGAAAAGCTTTAAGAAATCCGCACCCACGAGGTTTCCGAGGAAGAAGGAGACGATTGCGGGAATATAGGCAACGTAGGTAAAGAGGAAATAAAGGAGCCGGAAGGGGAGCGCGGGGATCGCAAGCAGATAGATATACCAATCGAAATGCAGAAGCGAATCGATTCCCGCCTGCATATCGAAGGCGGCGGTCGGAAGATCACCGAAATAAAGGAGAGAGCCGACCATTTCGTTCTGCTCTGCCGCAAAGAGCGCACGGTCATAATGCTCACACGCGTACAGATAGACCGAGGTGGGAATTTCGCCGCCGTTGGTCACGAGCGTGGGAGAATAGGAGGAATTTGCAAAGTGGTAGCCGTCGTCCCAAGAGGTACGCATTGCGGGTGCCTCGGTCAGGACCATCGTACTGCCGACGGTGAGCAGAACGGCGAGGACGAGCAACGCGGGCTTGGCATTTTTCTTGACGATGCAGGTGTCAAGGATCAGTCCTGCGATCGCAAGGAATGCCGCAACGAGCAGTGCAACCGAATATTGCGGTGTCTGAATGCAGAGCATCAGGTCGAGCATTGCCATCACCGCAAACAGAAGGCTTGTCAGGATCGATACGACGTGCAAAAGAAAGATCCACGCGCCTCGTGTGCGGAGCGTTTCCTTTGTGAAGGTAGCCGAGCGGACGATCAAGCCGCCGAGGAAACGGTAGAAGCCGAATTTTTTCTCAGTCAGGACAAGAACGAGTGCCAGGGCTGCAAGAGAGGCGAGCGCGATGGGTTGAACGGAGGGGAAGATCTCATATCCGTCGGTGGAGATCGCGCGGAGGGAGCGGAGTGTTACGCTCTCGCCCGCACGCACCTCAAGACGGATGGTAGGATCGGCAAAATCGTAGCAAAAATAGAGGTGCTGACCGTCCGCGAGCGGTATGCGCTTGCCGTAGATCAGATGCTCCTCGGTCGGCTTTGTCGGGTCGGGATGAGAGACGAGATCGTAGCCGTAGCCCTCGGATTCCACAAAGAGGAGCTTCATCGAACGGTAGGCGGCGGGGAGTGCGACCGAGCCGTTCTGCTCCGTGGAGGTCGCGGTCAGCGTTAAGGTGCCCGACGCCTCGTCGTAGACGACCGTTGCGAGGTGCGCGTCGGATGTCGCAAGCTCGGAGAGGGGGATGAGCTGGTCATATTGCAGGATCGGCTCTGCCTTGGTTTGGAGCGATGAAACGGTGAGAAAAAGTGTCAGGACGCAGAGGAGTACGTAGCAAAAAATCCGTCGGCGCGAAGGGGTTTTGTGTTCCATTTTTTTCTCCTTTTGATAATACTTGTTACGCCTCAGTATATCATATTGCCGCCGAAAAGTCAACAAGCAATTTTGCGCGGGAAATGCGAGAAATTTTGACAAACCCCTTGACAAGGGGAGCGTTATCGTTTATACTGATAGAAACCGATGAAAAAGAGTAGTAGCGGAGCAGATGCACCGACAGAGAGCCGCAGGCGGTGGGATTGCGGCAGGAGCAGAACCGTGAATGGACTTTTGAGGGCGAACCGAACCCGAAGGGAAGTAGGCTTCGACGGGCGCGCACCCGTTATCAGAGCGGCGCATATCAAGTCGTATGCGAGTGAGGGGAGACGATCGTCTCTATACGGGTGGCACCGCGGATTTTTTTAAAGTTCGTCCCGATTATCGCAGGATAATCGGGTTTTTATCTTTTCGGAGGTGCTTTATGTACGTTTTATCGGCACGATGGCGGTCTTGATACCTTTTTTAACAACTCTCAAGCTTTAATATACGAAAACAGAAATCACAGGAGGATCGGATATGAATCCGTACAAGAATTTTGACAATTACTTAAAGGAGTTTCCCAACGAAAAGGGATACTTTGGCGAATACGGCGGAGCCTACATTGCCCCCGAGTTGATTCCCGCATTCGAGGAGGCAAATAACTCCTACGAGGCGATCTGCCATTCCGCACAGTTCATCAACGAGCTGCGCCGCATCCGCAAGGAATTCCAGGGCAGACCCACGCCCGTTTACCATTGCGAGCGCCTGTCCAAGCTTTTTGGAAACTGCCAAATCTACCTCAAGCGCGAGGATCTCAACCATACGGGTGCGCACAAGCTCAACCACTGTATGGGCGAGGGACTTCTTGCCAAGTATATGGGTAAGAAGAAGCTGATCGCGGAGACGGGAGCAGGACAGCACGGCGTTGCACTTGCAACCGCTGCGGCGTATTTCGGACTTGAATGCGACATCTATATGGGAGAGGTGGATATTGCAAAGCAGCATCCCAACGTCATTCGAATGAAGATGCTCGGTGCAAACGTCATTCCCGTAACCGCAGGTCTCAAGACGCTCAAGGAGGCGGTCGACGCGGCGTTTGACGCATATCTCAAGGAATACCACGATGCGATCTATTGCATCGGCTCTACACTCGGCCCTCATCCCTTCCCGAAGATGGTGCGTGACTTCCAATCGGTGATCGGCATTGAGGCAAGAGAGCAGTTCCTTACGATGACGGGTATTATGCCAGACGCGGTTTGCGCTTGCGTGGGCGGAGGCTCCAACTCGCTCGGTATGTTCACGCCCTTCCTCGCAGATCCCGTTGAGATCTACGGTGTAGAGCCTCTCGGACGCGGCGGTGCGGTTGGCGATCACGCCGCAACGATGAAGTTCGGTACCAAGGGCAGACTCCACGGCTTTGACAGCTATCTCTTGCAGGACGAGAACGGTGAGCCGCTTCCCGTTTATTCTATCGCAAGCGGTCTCGATTATCCCGGTGTCGGACCCGAGCACGCATATCTGCGCGATCAGGGCAGAATCCACTATGAGGCAGTAACCGATGAGGAGGCGATGGAGGCGTTCTTCCTGCTTTCCCGCTTTGAGGGTATCATTCCCGCGATCGAAAGCTCTCACGCGGTTGCGTACGCGCTCCGTTACGCCAAGGAGAAGAAGACAGGCTCGATCCTCGTTTGCCTCTCGGGTCGCGGAGATAAGGATATTGACTACGTGTACGAGAATTACGGCTGCGGCGAGCAGTTCAATCTTGATAAGTACATTCAGAAATAAGAAAAAAGGCACGATCTGCGGATCGTGCCTTTTTTGCTTTTTCAGAGCTTGACGTTCTCAAGCAACCATTTTGCAACGCCGTCTTCGTCGTTGGAGCCGATGACGTCGGTGGCGATCTCCTTGAGCGCGGGGACTGCATTGGAGACCGCATAGCATTCGTCTGCAATTCGGAACATACTGACGTCGTTATTGCCGTTGCCAAAGCAGACGATGCGCTCACAGCCGAGCATCTCCTTGAGGGAGAGGATCGCGTTCGCCTTGGTGGCACTTACGGAATTCAGCTCAAGCCATTGCTCGTCCGTGTAACCGTCACGGAAGTAGTTGCAGGCAAATTCTCCTTGCATAGCATCGTAAAGGGGACGGAGCTTTTCGGGGGTATCCATACACGCAATGCAAAACGCGTCTCCACAGTAGAGCGCTTGCGGATCACTTACGGGATTTTCACGCGGATCTCCGATGCGTCGGTTCAAAAATTTTTGCTGTGCGGGGCTTATTTTGTCCTTGCAGTAGGAGAATTTTTCCACTCCGTCGAGAAAGACGTGGACGATCGGAAAGACGTCGGCATCAAGGAGTCGATCGAGGATCCGCTTGGTCTCTGCCGCGGTAAACAGATTGGAAAGCAATTGCTGTTGCGTACCGTTTTCGAGAATGAAGGTACCGTTGTAGACGATGAGCGGAAGCTTGGGTGACAAGCCCCGTGTGACCTGAGAGGCGGTATGATAGGAGCGTGCGGTGGCATAGGAAAAGTGAATTCCGCCATCGATGAGTCGGTTGAGCGCTTCGACGGTGAACGAGGAGAGCGTTTCGTTGGAGCGGAGCAGCGTTTCGTCAAGATTGGAGACGTAGAGCGTTTTCAT
>JAZQWH010000202.1:0-2034 GCA_045632205.1 Eubacteriales bacterium | reverse complement strand
CAATGGCACGCGAGCAAACGCCCGACGTACGGTAGGTAAACTGTTCCATTCTTTCATTCTCCATTCTGCCGTCAAAACGGCAATATTTTATGATTTCAGATGGGGGTAAACGCCAAGCAATACGAATTGCGGAGCTTCCATACACAGATAGAGCAGGAAAATGGGGAGCTGCGCAAGCGCCTTTTGTGACACCGAATAAACAGCGTGCAGAAGGAGCGGATCGGAGGGATTGGCGGCAGGGACCGACGCAATGCCGGATAGAGTCAATCCGCAAAGCTCGGCGGATTGGAGGATACGGGAAGGGGTATCGAGATCGATCGGAATTGAAAATTCCAGGAAATGATCTGTTTCATTTGTCATCAAACTCTCATGTGTAGCAGAGAGGAGCGCGAATTGCGTGTGCTTTCCTTCGTTTTCCGCGATCTCGCAGGTTGCAATGATCTTGAGCGCGAATCGGTCGATCAGCTTTGTAAAGCTTACCAACCTTCCTTCCGTACTGTTTTCAATGGGGAGGATGCAATATTGGCAATTGCCGTTGCACACGTCCTCGCACGCGGAAAGGAAGCTGTGCGTATAGGTGGCGCGCGGTGCGTTCAACAGGCTTGAAAAGCGAAGAAAGGCGCTATCCGAAAAGGCACTTTTTTGATATGCGATGCGTCCGTCCCCGATTCCCTTGGGAAGCTCTGCCTCCACGTATCGACGCAAGATCTTCATCACGCGGTCTCGACCGAGACGGTGGCAAAGCTCCTGACACAAAAGAAGATTCCTTTGTGTGACGCGGGATTGTGTCACTGCTTGAAGCAGGACTGCAGATGAGTCGGTGATAGCTGAGGCTTCGGTGAAACGGAAATCCGGGAGTGCCGCGAGGAGTGTGTCGGTGTCGGATTGACTTTCGATGATCTCACGCGCAAGCTCGGAAAGATGCGCCAGCTCCTGCTCGTGCAAACGGCTCTGTCGGATCGCACTCTCATCCAGATTGGAGAGAATGATGTCCTCGGGAGAGTATTCGCGGAATTGCTCCATTTGTCAGAGCATTCCAAGCACGCCGTAGCTGTCGGAGAGGAATTTGCGAAGCTCCTCCGCGGTCAGCTTTCTTTGCGAAAGAAGGGCGAGCTGATAGAGATAAGAAGCGGTCGTTTCCTGCTTGTCTCCCTCCATCGCTGCAAGCTTTTGTACAAGCTCGGAGGCGGTATTGACCGTCAGAGTGGCTTCGGTGGGGTAGGAGGGGAAGCTCATACCGCTCATCGAATAAAGCTTCATCATCTCTTCCATACGTCTCGATTGCTCGGAGATGGTCAGAAGAAGCGGAACGGAGGCGTCCTTGAGCGCCGCAAATTCAACCTTTAATTCCTCGTTGCCCGACACCTTTTTAAAGAGATCTGCGAGCGTTTTGTCCTCGGCAGCCGCGTCGTCGGAGCGGAGTGCGCCCGCAACGTCTGCATCAATACGGACGTACTTAACCTCGGGCGTGTACATTTCAAGGGTGGAAAGATACTGCGTATCAAGCGACTTATCAAAGACCGCAACGGAGATTTCCTGTGCCTCAAACATCGAAATATACTGTGCCTGCGCCGCTTTGTCGGAGGTGTAGTAAACGGTACCCTCGTGCTTTTCCTTCGCACTCTCCAGATAATCCTTAACAGTGGTAAATCCACCGTCGGTCTTTTCCAGGAGGAGGGAATCTTTCACGCGGTCATAGAATTTACGGTCGCGCATACAAGCGTATTCCACGAAGGTGCGGATGTCGTTCCATACCTTCTCATAGTCCTCTCGAGCGACGTTGCAAAGGCTGTTGAGCTTGTCGGCAACCTTTTTGACAATATGCGCGGAGACCTTGGAGACGTAGGTGTTGTTTTGCAGATAACTGCGCGAAACGTTCAGGGGAAGCTCGGGGCAATCGAGAACACCCTTGAGCATCAGAAGATATTCGGGAATGACCTCCTTGATGTTATCTGCAACAAAAACCTGATTGTAGTAGAGCTTGACCTGTCCTTCAATGGATTCATATTCGTTGGTCAGCTTGGGGAAATAGAG
>JAZQWH010000201.1:0-21073 GCA_045632205.1 Eubacteriales bacterium | reverse complement strand
TTGTCGTCCCAATGGTCGGTAAAGCAGATCTCCTTGAGCCCGATCTTACGGGCAGCCTCCGCCATCTCGCGTGCGGAGCATTCCGAATCAAAGGAAATGCTGCTGTGCATATGAAAATCAAACATAAAAGCCTCCTTTCGGGGGGATCTTTCCGAGTTTTTATTCTAACAAAATTATAGCACGCGTTCGATTTGATGTCAAGAGAACGGAGAAAATTTAATTCAAATCACCATCGGTTGTCCGTTGCTAACTTCAAAAATATACTTGCGTGGGCTTGCTTTTTTTGAGCTGAGATGATATAATTAAGACGGTATCATATCGAAAAAGGAGCGTAATACGATGATCCGCAGAGCAGAGAAAAGGGATATTGAAAGAATGATGGCGCTTTTGGGGCAGGTCAACCTGGTCCATCATCAGGGGCGTCCCGATATTTTTAAGTTGGGAACAAAATACTCCGCCGATGAATTGGAGGAGATCCTCTCGGATGAGAGCCGTCCCATTCTGGTTTCGGTGGACGCGGACGACGAGGTACAGGGCTATGCCTTTTGCATTTATCAGCAGCACCTGGGAAGCAATTTGCTCACTGATATTAAGACGCTTTATATTGACGATCTTTGCGTGGACGAGAGCCTGCGCGGCAAGCACGTCGGACGGTCGCTTTACGAGGCGGCGCGTGCGCTTGCGCGAGAGACGGGCTGCTATAACCTCACTCTCAACGTCTGGAGCTGCAATGAGAGCGCAATGCGCTTTTACGAGGCGTGCGGACTCAAGCCGCAGAAGGTTGGAATGGAGGAGATCCTCTGAAGCGCGGGGGAGCCCTGCATTTGGTGTGTTACGGTTGATTCGGGAGACCGCTGTATGCGGTCTCCCTTCTTGTTGTTGACATTCGCGCGCGTGTGTGATATAATAAATGTATCAATTTGTTAAAAAGGAGAATCGATATGAACAAAAAAAGACTTATTCTTCGTATTCTGCTCATCTCGCTTGCCGCAATCGTAGGACTTTTGCTGATCTGCGGCGCGGTTATGCTGATCGAATACCGAATGCTCGACGACACGAGCGTTTCGCCCGAGGAGGCAGGCAAGCCTCTTGCAGAGGGGGAATACCGCCTGCCTCGCATAGACGTGTGGACTGCGGACGGCGCGGAGATTTTGACCAAGACCGATTACGTCGATTGCACCGTTACCCTTTCGGACGTGAATGCGGAGAATTGCTTTGTGGATCTCCCCGCAGGCATCCGCGGTCGCGGCAACGATACCTGGAAATACTACCCCAAAAAGCCCTATCGCATCAAGTTTGAGGAGAAGGTCTCGCTCTTTGGTGAGGAAAAGAACAAGAGCTGGGTGCTGCTTGCGATGTATAACGATCATTCGCGCATCAAGGACCGTATGGCGTTTGCAATGGCAGAGTCGCTTGACCGCGATGCCTTCGCACCCGCGCACCATTACGTGGAGCTTTATCTCAACGGCGAGTATAACGGACTTTATCTTCTGACCGATCAGGTCGACGAGAATGCGGGACGTACCGACGTCAAGGATAAATTCAAGGCAGAGGACGTCGAGGTGCCCTTCCTTGTGGAGCTGGATTCGCGCGCACCCGAGGAGGGTGTTGAGGGCGTGGATTGGTTTGCCGCGGGCGGCTATTCCTATGCCATCAAGTATCCCGAGGCGGACGAGCGCCACAACAACGAGCAGTTTGAGTTTATCAAGAATTACGTGACCGCGGTCGATATGCTTTGCCGCCGCGAGGGCGTGACGCTTGCGGAGCTTGGCGCTTACGTGGACGTGGCGTCTCTCATCGATTTCTATATCGTACAGGAGGCGATGGGACAGCCCGAGATCAACTGGAAGTCGGTCTATATGAGCCGCTCCTCGGACGGCCTGCTCGTTATGGGCCCCGTCTGGGACTTTGACTGGGGTGCTGAGGGCCCGTCCTTTGGCGATAGCGCGCATCAATACCGCGATAACGTGGAGGGCTTGCGCTCGGATAACAACTGGTTTGACTGTCTGCTTGCCAATTCGCCCGAATTCCGCGCGGCGCTTGCCGCAAGATGGGCAGAGGCAAAGCCGCTTCTGCAAACGGCGATCGACTCGGTTGAGGCGGAGAGAGAAATGCTCTCCCGTGCGGCACGCCGAGACGAGCTTCGCTGGCATTGGTACCGCTTCGGTACGGATTTTGAGGATCGCTTTGACGAGACGGTCGCTTGGTGCCGCGGACGCCTTGATTGGCTCGATACCGCCTTTTGCGCAGGCTGATCTCTTTTGAATTTTTCGGAAAGGAGAGCGAATGAAAAAACGTTCGAAATTTGCGCTTTCCACAACGCATATCATTCTTGGAAGCTTCCTGCTGGCGATCCTTGTCGGAAGCGCACTCCTCTCCTTGCCGATCAGCGCGGCGGACGGGAGATCCGTTCCGTATCTTGACGCGCTCTTCACCGCGACCACGGCAACCTGTGTCACGGGACTTGTGACACTGCCGACCTATGCGGCGTGGAGCACCTTCGGACAGGTCGTCATCCTTGTGCTGATCCAGGTCGGAGGCTTGGGAATTATTACCGCGATGGCGGGATTTTCGCTCCTGCTGCACCGCAAAATGGGGGTGGGGGATCGCATTCTTTTGCAGGATTCCTTCAATCTCCCCTCGCTTTCGGGCATTTCGCAATTTTTGCGCCGCGTGCTGCTCGGCACGTTTGCGGTTGAGGGCGTGGGCGCGCTTTTGTATATGACGGTGTTCGTGCCCCGATTCGGCGCGCGCGGGATCTGGATCTCGGTCTTCAATGCGGTCTCAGCCTTTTGCAACGCGGGAATCGATATTATCGGGCCCGACAGCCTGTGCGAATTTGCATTGCATCCCGTGGTCAACGCCGTGACGTGTGCCCTGATCGTCTTGGGCGGACTCGGATTTATCGTTTGGTGGGACGTCCTTCGCGTGATGCGCAAGCTTGGGAAAAAGCGCTTCCGCTGCTTCCGCGCGCTTACGCTGCATTCCAAGATCGTACTGACGTCAACCGCGATCCTGATCCTCGGCGGAGCGCTCCTCTTCCTTTTGTTTGAGTGGAGCAATCCGCAAACGATGGCGGGAAAAACGATTTGGGAAAAGCTTGAGCTGTCGCTTTTCCAATCGGTCACAACGCGCACGGCGGGCTTTGCAACGCTACCGCAACGCGCACTGACCGATTCCTCCTCCTTCCTCTCCCTGATCCTGATGTTTATAGGCGGCTCACCCGTAGGAACGGCGGGAGGCGTGAAGACCGTGACGCTTGCGGTCCTTGCCGCGGCGGCGCTCTCAAGCATTCGCGGACGCAACGAGACGGTGCTGTTCGGACGTACGGTCTCCCGCGCGACGGTGGGACGTGCCATCGGAGTGGTGGGGATGTCCTTTGGAATTATGCTTCTCTCCACGCTGCTGCTGTCTTTTGTGACAAGCTACGCATCCGCGATGGATATTCTCTATGAAACGGTGAGCGCGACCGCAACGGTCGGGCTTTCGCGTGATCTGACTCCGGCGCTCTCGTCGGCAGGGAAGCTGATCGTGACCGCTACGATGTATCTCGGACGAGTCGGTCCGATCTCGCTCGCGATCGCATTCGGATTGCGGCGGGAGAGCAAAAATCTGATTGTTAACCCGACGGAGGAGGTCAGTGTCGGCTGAATCCGCGGAGAAAGGAATAGATGATGAGCATCAATCGAAATTACGCCGTGCTTGGCTTGGGACGGTACGGGAGGTCTGTGGCGCAGGCACTGGTTGCGGGTGGCGCGGACGTTCTGGCTGTCGATCTTGATATCGGTAAGGTCAACGCCGCGATCGCGGAGCTTCCGTATTGCAAATGCGCGGACGTCACCGATCCTGAGGTGATCCGTCAGCTTGGGATCTCCGAGATGGACGTTGTTGTGATCGCGATGGCGAGCGATCTTGAGGCAAGCGTGCTCTCTACGATGCTTTGCAAGGAGGCGGGCGTGGAGACGGTCATCGTCAAATGCGCCAATGAGATGCACGAGCGGATCCTTTTGCGTGTGGGCGCAGACCGTGCGGTGATTCCCGAGCGTGATTCGGGCACGCGCCTTGCCAAAAATCTGCTCAGCTCGGGATTTGTGGATCTGATCGAGCTTTCGGGAGACGTTTCGATGGTTGAGTTGGACGTCAAGCCCGAATGGGTAGGAAGATCGTTGATCGAATTGGATCTCCGCCGTAAATATGACGTCAACGTGGTTGCGATCCGCAAGGACGGCAGGATCCGCGTGAGCATCGATCCCAACGCGCCGCTGGAGGCTGCGGAGGAGCTGATCGTCATTGCCAATACCGCAAAGCTCGGAAGGCTGAAATAAAGATGGATTCGTTTCTGTTTGCCCTGAACGCGATCGCGCCCATCGTTTTGACGGTTGCGATCGGATATTTTCTCAAGCGGATCGGTTGGATGCGCGCGGAGCTTGCCAAGCCGATCAATAAGCTGGTGTTTCACGTTTTTCTCCCCGCAATGCTCTTCCTCAACGTCTACCGCATAGAGGACCTCGGCGGGATGGACTTTGGATACGTGCTGTACACGGTGGTCGCCCTGCTGTTCATTTTTGCGGCATCGATCCCGCTCGTGATGCGCATCGCACAGAAGAGAGAGCGCAGAGGTGCGCTTTTGCAGGCGGCATTCCGCTCCAACTACGCGCTCATCGGTATTCCCTTAGCGCAATCGCTCTTTGGGGAGGAGGGCGTGCTTGTGGCAACGCTGCTCTCCGCTATCGTGATTCCCGCGCTCAATATTCTTGCGGTCGTGAGTCTGACGATCTTTCGTGAGGACGGTGAGCGACCGAGTGTGAAAAAGATCCTTTTGGGGATCGTGAAAAATCCGCTGATCCAAAGCGTGGCACTCGGACTTGCGGTGCTTGGCGTTCGCGCGTTGCTTGTACGGATGAACGTGGAGCTTCGACTTTCCGACCTGACCCCCGTCTACAAGGTGCTGCAATCGCTTTCGGGTCTTGCAACGCCGCTCGCCCTCCTTTGTCTTGGGGCGCAGTTTGAGTTCTCCGCAGTGGGAGGGATGCGACGGGAGATCCTGTTCGGGACGCTGATGCGCACGCTGATCGTCCCCCTGATCGGTGTGGGCGGTGCCTATCTGCTCTTCCGCCAAAGCTTTACGGGCGCGCATTTTGCGTCGCTGGTAGCGGTTTTTGCAACCCCCGTTTCGGTTTCCAGCGTGCCGATGGCACAGGAAATGGGAGGCGACGCGACGCTGGCAGGTCAGCTTGTGGTGTGGAGCACGCTCGTGTCGGCGCTTTCGGTCTTTCTTCTTTCCTTCTTTTTGCGCTCGGTGGGCGTATTCTGAAAAATATTTTGTTTTCATTGACAAACCCGTCGGAATATGCTATAATAACGGAAGTATTTGCCATATAGAAAGGTAACGGTATGATTTGTGATACGATTCTGGATGCAATGGGCAACACCCCCATCATCCGTTTACACCATATGGTCGGCGAGGACGACGCGGAGATCCTTGTAAAATTCGAGGGACTCAACGTCGGCGGCTCGATCAAAACGCGTACGGCGTTCAATATGATCCGCGATGCTGAGGCGCGCGGGCTGATCGGGAAGGATACCGTCATCGTCGAGCCGACGAGCGGAAACCAGGGCATCGGTCTGGCTCTCGTGGGCGCGGTTCGCGGCTACAAGGTCAAAATTATTATGCCCGATTCGGTCAGCGAGGAGAGACGCAAGCTCGTGGAGCATTACGGCGCGGAGGTCATTCTGGTGCATGACAACGGCAACATCGGTCTTTGCATCGAGGAATGCCTTGCAACGGCTCTGCGTATGCGCGACGAGGACCCCAACGTGTTCGTTCCTCAGCAGTTTGAAAATCCCGCAAACCCCGCAATTCAGCGCTCCGCAACCGCTGTGGAGATCCTGGAGCAGGTGAACGGGCCGATCCACGGCTTCTGCTCGGGCATCGGTACGGGCGGAACCATTACGGGCATCGGAGAAACACTTAAGGCGAAGAATCCCGATATGACGATCTGGGCGGTTGAGCCCGAAAATGCGGCAATTCTGTCGGGCGGCTCGATCGGTACGCACGTGCAGATGGGCATTGGAGACGGCGTCATCCCCGCGATCCTCAATCAGCAGATCTACGATGACGTGTGCATCATCAAGGACGAGGAGGCACTGCAGGCATCCAAGGATCTTGCTTCCAAGGAAGGCATTATGTGTGGCATCAGTAGCGGCACGAACGTGGCGGCGGCGCTCCGTCTGGCGAAGAAGCTGGGACGCGGCAAAACGGTCGTAACCGTCCTGCCCGATACCGCAGAGCGTTATTTCTCAACGCCGCTCTTTGAATAAGATCTGAAACAAGAGTGCTTCGATTGCAAAAAGCAATTTGGAGCGCTCTTTTTTTCTCATTTTTTTCATTTCCGTGTCATATTTGGAGAGGTCTGTTGACCGAATAGACAGGACGTAAAAATATTCGACAACGGACGGAGAAAGGATTATGATGGACGACAAAAGGATTAAGGAACTGCTGTTTGCGCGCTCCGAGATCGCCTTGGACGAGATCTCCCGCAAGTACGGGCGACTTTACCGAAGCGTCATACGCGAGCAGATCTCCAACGAGAGCGACGTGGAGGAATGCGCAAACGACGTGCTGGTAGCAATTTGGGAGAGCATTCCGCCAAACGATCCCGCACAGCTCTCGGCATACGTTTGTGCGGTGGCGCGGCGCGTTGCGATCAATCGGTATAAATACAACACGCGGCAAAAGCGGAACGCGGAGCAAACGGTGATGCTCTCGGAGCTGGGAGACTGTATTCCCACACGGAGCGGAGAGCGGATGGATCTGCAAGCGCGTGAGATCACTCGCGTGCTGAACCTGTTTTTAGAGGGGCTTGACGCCGAAACGCGCGTGCTGTTTGTGCGACGGTACGTTTACGGCGAGAGTGTAATGAGCCTTGCCGCACGGTTTGAGAGGAAGGAAAATTCGATTTCGGTCAAGCTTTTGCGAGCGCGAAAGCAGCTGAAAAAATTACTGCGAAAGGAGGGGATCGGCTTATGAGATCCATTGATCAGGGTGCAATTTTTTTGCAGGAATGCTTGCGTGGAATTGATGAAAAATGGAAGCGCGAGGCAGAGTACGTCGACAGTGCCGCAAGGCTTGCACGTCTGCGCTCTGCAAAAAAGGCGAGACGGCGTGAAAAGAGAAGCATCTCTCCCGTATTCGGTCGCGTGGCAACGGTTGCGGTCTGCTTGCTGCTCGTAGTCGGCTTGGTGCTGGCGGTTCCCGAGCTTTTGCAGAGTGTGACGGTCATTTTCCAAGCGCCCGACCGCCCAAGCGGTGGCAACAATCCGCCCATCGGTACCAATCCGCCAACGCCGCCCCCATCCGATCCCGGACCGAGCCTGCCCACACCGCCTCCCTCGGGCGAGGTGATCGAGATCGACAGCGTGGATAAATTGAATTATTACTCCGCAATGAAGATCCTCGGAGACTCCGGTGCGACACCCGTTTGGAAGAGCATCGACGTCCTGCCGCAGAGGCGAGAGGCATCTCCGCTCTCCTCGTCAAGCGGAAAGATCTACTATTACGAGGTGAACCCCCACACGGTCTTTACGGTTTCCAAGGTCACCTATTTTCAGGTCGAGCTGACGCGCGCGGACGGCTTCCTCGCCTCAAGGATCGGTACGGGAATCGTCGACGTGGTCTATACCGAGAACGATCTGGAAGATATGATCACCTTCCGCAACGGAGACCGCTACTATTCCTGCCTTTACAACGGCTCCGATCAGCTTGGCGGAACGCACAGTGAGTATCATTTCTCGACGCACAAATACGTGGAGGATCTTCGCCTTGTCAAGAACCTCGAGCAGGTCAATTATATTTACACGCTCCATTATGAGGGAGATAAGATCGCATACGTGCAATGCGAATACCACACCTATCCCGAGACCTCGGAGGGCACCGTGCCCGATCAGCTTCGTCTGATCCCCAATTCGCAGATCACCCGCGGTGCGCGCGCAAGCTTTACCATTGCGGATCTGGAGGGGTACTTCAACGGAGGCGGAGACGGAGGGGAAAACGGAGGCTCCGCGACGAGCCGAGGCGGCTTGGAATTCTATTCCAACGGAGACGGAACTTGTATGCTCGTCGGATATGAGGATCTGCCGAGCGGTACGGTCACGGTGCCCGCGTATTCTCCGAGCGGAGAGCGCGTGACGGGCGTTGGTGCCGCGGCGTTCCGCAATTGCGAGGAGCTTGTTTCCATTACTCTGCCCGAGGGTGTGGAGGAGATCGGGGATCGGGCGTTTTACGGATGCGCGGAGCTTCGGGAGGTCGGATTGCCCGAGAGCCTCCGTCGGATCGGTGACTCTGCGTTTTCCTACTGTGAAGCGCTTTCGGTGATCTCCCTTCCGAGTGCGCTTGCCCACGTCGGCTCGTATGCCTTTTCGCAGTGTGCCGCTCTTGAGGAGGCGAGAATGTCCGAAGCACTCATCCATCTCGGAGCGGCTGCCTTCAAGGGCTGCACCTCCCTGCGCGTTGCCACCCTGCCCGACACGCTGACCGAGCTTGCGGATCACGTCTTTGCGGAATGCGAGAGCCTCAGGGAGCTAAAGCTTCCCTCCGCGCTGACAAGGATCGGTGCGCGTGCGCTCGCGGGAACGGGGCTGACTCACCTCTCTATTCCGAGGGCTGTTGCCGAGATCGCCGACGGAGCGCTTGCGGGGAGCGATCCTTCCGGGGGATATGAGGTATCTCCCGAAAATCCCGTCTATCACGCTGACGGAGACTGCCTGATCGAGAGCGCGACGGGAAGGGTGATCGCGGGGTGCAGCCGCTCCGTGCTGCCCACCGACGGAAGCGTGCGGAGCATTGCGCAGGATGCCTTCTTCAACTGCTACGGATTGCAAAGCATCATCATCCCCGATACGGTCACCGTCATCGAGCCGTATGCCTTTATGGGATGCTCCAACCTGCGGACGGTTTCTATGTCCTCTCGGATCGAATCGATCGGGGAATATGCCTTTGCAAGCTGTCGGCAGGTGGAGCGGATCGAGCTTCCCGAAACGCTGACCTATATCGGCACGTGGGCATTCTTTGAGTGGCGGTCTCTTGATCGGATCGAATTTCTCGGCACGCGCGAGCAATGGGAGACGATGGTGCGCGAGCGGGATTGGGATCTGCACGCGGGAGAATACGTCGTCATTTTTTCCGCAGGAAATTAAAAGTTGAAAAAATCCACAAAAAAATCGTTTTGAATTTGGTAAAAACAGTGATGACCGCCACTTGAAAAAGAGTGGCGGTTGTTGTATAATAGGGGATGTCAATTTATGATTAGCATAAGGAAGGAATTATGAAGATCTTTCAGCCGAAGCTGTTCGGTATTTTCAAGAGCTACTCCAAAGGACAGCTGATCAACGACGTTGTTGCGGGCATCATCGTTGCCATCATCGCGCTCCCGCTCTCGATCGCACTTGCGATCGCCTCGGGTGTGTCGCCCGAGCAGGGACTTTACACCGCTATCATCGCGGGCTTTGCCATTGCGTTTTTCGGCGGCAGTAACGTCAATATTTCGGGTCCCACCGCCGCATTTGCCACCATCGTTGCGGGTGTCGTTGCAACGCAGGGCATTTCGGGACTCATCGTTGCCACGCTTCTGGCAGGCATTTTGCTGATCCTGATGGGCGTTTTCCGCTTCGGCTCGCTCATCAAGTACATCCCCATGACCATTACCACGGGCTTTACCGCGGGTATTGCCGTGACCATCATCATCGGTCAGATCAAGGATTTTATGGGGCTTTCCTTTGCGCCCGGCACGAACGCCGTTGAGACGGTGGAAAAGCTTGAGGCGATCGGAAGCTCCATTACGACGGTCAACCTCGAGGCAATTCTCGTGGGCGCGATCGGACTTGCGGTGCTGATCGTCTGGCCGATGCTTGGAAGACTTCGACTCGGTATCGTTTCCAAGATCCTTTCCAAGATCCCCGCCTCCATCATTGCCGTGATCGTGGGAATTCTGCTCGTGCAGTTCACCTCTCTCAAGGTCAACACCATCGGCTCTCTCTATCCCAATCTTTCCGCCGCCTTCCCCACGCCCTCCTTGCCCTCCTTCAGCTTTGAGACGGTCAAGGCGGTCATTCCCGATGCGTTTACCATTGCCATCCTGGCGGCGATCGAGTCGCTGCTCTCCTGCGTGGTTTCCGACGGTATGATCGGTGACCGTCACAACTCCAATACCGAGCTGATCGCGCAGGGTATCGGAAACGTTGCTTCGGGTGTGTTTGGCGGTATCCCCGCAACGGGTGCCATTGCGCGCACGGCGGCAAACGTCAAAAACGGTGGACGCACTCCCGTCTCGGGCATCGTCCACGCCATCACGCTCCTGCTTTTCCTGCTTGTGCTGATGCCCCTGGCAAAGATGATCCCGATGCCCATCATTGCGGCGATCCTCTTTATGGTCGCCTACAATATGAGCGAGTGGAGACACTTTGTCCGCATCTGCCGCTTCTCCCCCAAGAGTGACATTTTCGTTCTGGTCGTCACCTTTGTGCTGACCGTGGCATTTGACCTTGTGGTTGCCATTGCGGTCGGCATCGTCCTCGCGGCGATCCTCTTTATCAAGCGGATGTCCGACGTCACCAGCGTGCGCGCTTGGAAGAAGGACGTTACCAACGATACCGAGGGCAGAGAGAAGGTGATTCCCGAGGGCTGTGTGGTTTATGAGATCAGCGGACCGATGTTCTTTGCGGATGCCGACAAGTTCCTCGATTTCGCGCTGGAGGACGGTACGAAGGCGATGATCATCCGTATGAGTCAGGTGCCCTCGATCGACGCCTCCGCGATGAAGAATATGGAGATCCTGCTTGGCGCTTGCCGTACCAAGGGTGTCACGCTCATTCTCTCGCACGTCAACGAGCAGCCGATGAAGGTGATCCGCAAGGCGGGCTTCCATGAAAAGCTCGGTGCGGAGTAT
Source organism: Eubacteriales bacterium (assembly GCA_045632205.1). Classification (GTDB taxonomy): domain Bacteria; phylum Bacillota; class Clostridia; order Oscillospirales; family CAG-272; genus UMGS1865. The sequence goes on along the minus strand of JAZQWH010000201.1, from coordinate 10,130 downwards.
TTTGCAAGAAATATCGACGTTGCACTTGCTATGGCAGAGGAGATCTGCAGAACGTAATCCAAAATGGCTAAAAAAACGGTGGACAGATGCTCTGTCCGCCGTTTTTTCTCTGCTCGGTTGTACAAGCTTTTTTGAAAAAGTTTCAGATGCTCCGTCACGGCTTGACAGGGCGCGTCTTTTGTGCTATACTTTTTTTGTCAGAAACCGATTATTTGGGAGGATCTACGATGAATTATTGGAGACAGAGTAAGAAAAATATTTACGTTGCGGCACACAGAGGTCTTAGCGAGACCTACCCCGAAAACACCATGGCGGCATTCCGCGCGGCAGTCGAAGCAGGTGTTGACCAGCTCGAATTGGACGTGCGCGTGACGCTGGACGGAGAATTGGTCATCATTCACGATGCAACGGTCGATCGCACCACCAACAAGACGGGACTTGTGCGCGAAAAAATGCTTGCCGACCTTCGCCGTCTCGACGCAGGCTCTCACAAGGGCGAGCAGTTCAAGGGCGAGAAGATCCCCACCTTCCTTGAGTTTATGGAGTTTATCAAGGATCATCCCACGATGACGCTTGACATTGAGCTTAAGGAGTATCCCGATACCGAGGGTGTGGGCGAGCTTGCCTACGAGGTCTGCGACCGCGTGCTTGCAATCGTTGACGAATACGGCTTTACCGACCGTGTGGTCATCAACACCTTCTCCAACACGCTCAACGAATACATTTTCAGAAAATACGGCAAAAAGTACCGCCAGCACGTCTATTTCCCGATGCCCTGCATGAAGGGAAAGGCGACGATCGATCCCTATTCCTACGGCTACTGCGCTTGTATGTTCAAGACCTTCTATGCGCCCATCAACATCGCGACGCAGGAGGACTTTGAGCGGATGGAGGCGCTTGGCCCTCAGCCCTGGGCGGGTGCGGCTGTCAAGGACGAATTGGGCGTTGATCTTGCCATTGAGCGCGGCGCAACTCTCATTACCTGCAACAACGGCGACGTCATTCTCGAGCTTTTGCGCAAGAAGGGCTACCACGATTAAGGCGAGGGCGTGACGGAGGCGTACCGTCAAAAAGCCGTGATGGTTCAAATCAAAGAAAAAATATTGGTGATGTCGATTCCTCAGCGAGGTAATATCCTATGAATACGAATTTTTCAAAAGCCGAAACGGGAAGAACGCGCGTGATTCTGATGTCGGACGTCCATTACTGTATGGAATGGTACGGAATTGATCCGGAAAGAAAGCGGGAAATGCTTTGCAAGGATCTGGAGCGCGAATACGAGCAGGATCCCTACCAAGCGCTTTTGCTGCTTGGAGACTATTCCCTTGACCATTGGGCGTGGAACACCAAAGGCAGCTATCTGACGCAGGGCATCAGCGATGCAAAGCGCTTTGCCGAGCATTGCTTGCCGAGAATGGCGCCAAGCGGCGTTGAGGTTCGCATGATCGCGGGCAATCACGAGCAATACGGGGAGGCGCTTTGGAGGGATCTGACGGGATTTGATCGAAGAGATCATCTGGTTGTCGGATCTGTGCTTTTTGTTTTGCTGGATACGTTTGGCGGCGATCTCGACCCCGTTGAGCATAGCGACGGTACCTATATCGGCGCGAACGTGGCGGATCTGCGCGAGCTTATGGCGCGTTATCCCGATCAGAAGGTCGTTTTGTGCGCGCATTGGTTTGATATGGAAAAGGAAAGCGAGGAATTCCGTTCCCTGGTTGCGCAGGAGTCTCGGATCCTATGCTTGTTTTGCGGGCATAATCACATTTCCAGGGTCGCATCTACGGGTGAGAATTACGGCAACAAGCCCATTATTTATACCGGTCATTACTCCTATTCCGGCGAAAGAAATCCCTTGCATTGCTTGAATGGATACAGAGAGGTTCTCATTACGGAGGAGGGAATGACGTCAAAATATATTATGCCCGCCCATACCTACAAGATGAGAAACGTGAGATTTACGACCGAGTATGCCGAGCAGGATGCCGTGGAGATTCGGTTTTCGGTTTGACGGGGATGCCTTTTCAAGATCAAAGGCACGCATTTTAGGATGAATTCAAAAAACGAACAGAGCAAGAATAGAAGGACGTTTATCCTTTTACTCTTGCTCTTTTTTTCGTTATCTTACGTTCGGTGTGGTGTGGCGTTTGACCGTCATCACCGCGTTGCGCGACAGATCGACGTTCTGTTCTCCGGATCAAAGCATTGCGACCAGAGCGTCGATCTCCTCGTCGGTGGTCATATGTGTGGTGGCGAGGCGTACGACGTGGGTAAATTCATCCCAATAATGCATATCGTAAACCTCCTCCAACTCCGCCATCTTCGCAGGCGGGATCATGCAAAAGACCATATTGGTCTCGCGCTTGTAATAGATCTCGTATCCCTTTGCGGCAACCTTTTTTGCAAGCCGCGCGGCGGCATCGTTGGATCTTTCGCCGTCGAGTCTCCAGAATTCGTATTCCAGCACGGTTGCGATCTGCGTGCCGAGGAATTTGGATTTGGACATATGCTGGATCGATTGCTTTTGCGAGTACGCGAGATTTTTTGCAAACTCCTCGCGACGAAAGACGATCATCTCGCCAAACATCGCGCCTGCCTTGGTGCCGCCGAAGGAAAAGGCGTCAACGTCGGTCTCCTCAAGCATCTCGCCAAAGCCGACGCCGAGTGCGGCAAGTGCGTTTCCGATGCGCGCACCGTCCACGTAAACGTACATTCCGCGTGCGTGCGCAAACTCGCAGATCGCGCGGATCTCGTCGCAGGTGTAGACCGTGCCGAACTCGGTGGGCTGTGCGAACGCGATGACCTTGGGGTTATACTTGTACTTCTTGGTGGCGAGCAGGAGATCGGCGATGATCTGCGGGGTGAGCTTGCCGTCCTCCGTTCTTGCCGTGAGGATCTTATTGCCGAGATTGAACTCAAACGCGCCCGCCTCGTAGGTGTTGACGTGCGTCTGCTCGGCGCAGATAATGGCAGACCAGCGGTCGAGCATTGCCTTGAGTGCCATAACGTTTGCCGCCGTTCCGTTGACCGTGAAGGTGGTGTAGATGGGGGTGCGGAAGTGCTTTTGCATCAGCTCGGTGGCGCGACGGCTTTCGCTGTCCCCTCCGTAGCCGCCGTCGATGGGCGTGGAATTCGCGCGGACGACCGCCTCGACGATCTCCTCGTGTGCGTTGATCCAGACCTCTCCGTGGAATGCTTGTGATTTCATAGCCAAACTCCTTTTTTCGTGTTTTTTAACCGTCCCTATTCTATCACGGGTGATCAAATTGTTCAATACAAAATGCTAAAAACGATCAAATTGATTGAAAAAAGAGTTCTTTCCTCAAAAAAAGAGAAAAAAGATGATCAGATGGGTTGATTTTTCGCTCGATTCGTGGTAGGATGAGGACAGAACGAAAAAAAGGAGGATCCTTTTATGTCTGTCGAACTCAACGAGCAAAAGCTGCTCTCTCTGCTCTCGCCCAACCGTGCAACCTCCATCAAAACGCTCGCTCAAAGGCTTTACGTCAGTGAGCCGACCGCGCGACGCTACGTCAATTCGCTTGCCGCCGAGGGGCGCGTGATTCGCACGCACGGGGGATGTATGCCAAGCGCCGCGTCGCTCGATCTCAACGATCCCCTGTCGGTGCGCCTTGCCGCAGAGCAGGAGGAAAAGCAGCTCATCGCCCAAAGGGCGGCAGAGCTTGTCTCGCCCTCCGACACGGTTTTCCTCGATTCCTCCACCACCGCATATCATCTCCTGCCTTACCTCTCGCGCGTGCAGGGCTTGACCGTTGTGACGAGCGGGATCAAAACCGCGGCGGCTGCCGCAGAGCTGAACCTGCGCACCGTGTGCCTCGGCGGAATCATCCATTCGCCCAATCTCTCCTCCAACAGCGCGCTTGCCGCAGAGATGATCGCTCGCTTCAATGCCGATCTCTTCTTCTTTTCCTGCGATGCCCTCTCCGAGGACGGTCGCCTCACCGATCAGTCGCTTGAGGAGTGTCACCTGCGGCAGGTCTTTATGAAGCACGCCAACCGCAGTGTCCTCCTCCTCGGCTCCTCCAAGCGCGGCAAGCTCTGCCGCTATAACCTCTGCCACCTCCGCGACCTCCACGCCGCCTTTACCGTCCAAAACGGAGAAGCGGTTCTGCTGGAGCATTGACAGGCTATTAGGGATTTATTAGGGATTGTTTATTAGGGATTATTTATTAGGGGAAACTTTTGCAAAGAAGTGAAGGTCGCAAGCGACCGCGAACTTGCTTCGCAAGGTTCGCCCCCTATAACCCCTTCAAAATCTTTTAACAAAGGTTTTGGGTGAATTGGATTGGTTAGTCTGTGCCACTGTCGTTAGATGGTGAAACAGACTTTTTTGTTTTTCTTACAGTTCCAAACAATAGCTGCCGCGACTGCTTTGGTACCACCACCCAAAGCAGGCACCAAAGTAACTTTACCCTCGAGTATTTTTGTCCCACTTCTCGCTGCGGCTCGGTCACGATGCGGTACTGATATGCCCCCGGCATATCATTCATTGCCGCATCGCCGCTTCGCTACCCAAAACGTCACCAAAGTAACTTTACCTTTGTATGTGATGTTCGCACAGCCCCAATAGCCTTCCCCAGCGGGGAAGGGGGACCGCGAAGCGGTGGATGAGGAGAAAGCCGAGGGCAAACTAACTTTATGGAGTTTTCAGGGTAGCGGTCCCTGAAAACTGTGCGGCAGCAAATCTGTAAAACTGTTCGCAAACAAAAAAGCCTGCACCCCTGACTGCCGACAGTGGCACAGACTAAAAATTTCGATTAATCCATCAAAAACTTTTTAAAAGTTTTTGAAAGGGTTTTAGGGAAAACTTTTTTCAAAAAGTTTTCCCTAACAAAATCCCAAAAGTTCCCCCTAATAAAATCCCCTTCCTCCCCCGCAAAAAAACCACTTATAACTCCGCGAGATAGCTTTCGGGGCGGTGGGCATCGATGGAGGAATAGGCGCCTTTAGAGCCGACGGTGATGAGGTTGCCGACGTGGCAATAGCCGAGGATGCGAGGGGGGAGGTGGGTGACGATATCATCGAGGTTACGGACGACGTAGAAGCGCTCCCAACGGAGGGCGACGTTTGGGGGGACGCAACCGTATAGGACGCGTGGACAGCCGAAGCCGTAGCCTGTGAGGTAGGGGCGGATGTCGGGGCGATTGTAGTAGACGTACTCGTGGCAGAGCAGGGCGAGGGCGGCGCCGTGGCTGTAGCCGACGATCGTGACGCGCCCGACGGTTGCATCGGCGAGGAGGGGGGCGAGGTGCGGCTTGACGCTTTTCCAGCATTTGAGAAAGCCTGCGTGACATTGCCAGGGGGGATCCATCTCCGAATAGGCGTGCGCGTGGAAGTGGAGGTTGTTCATCCAATCGGTTTGTCCGTTGCTTGCTTCAAAGTAGATGCGCAGCTCGCTCCCGCGGCGCGCGAATGCCCAGCTTACGTCCTCTGCGGTGCTTTGGTAGGTGCGCGTCAGGCATTCGCGAAAAAGGCGACGAAGCTTATGATCCTTCATAGGGTGCTCCTCCTTCTGATTCGGATCGTTTTGATGACAGGATATGCGGCGGCGTGGCTCTGCGTGAAGGAAAAAATTTGCAAGCGCGCCGTTTTGGGCTTGCCAAGCGGCTCGAAATATGGTATACTGTATATAAGTATAGGAAAAAAGCGGAGGAGATACGATGAAGCTGATCCACTGTGCCGATTTGCATCTGGATTCCCCGATGGAATCCAATCTCAGCGCCGAGCAGGCGAAGGAGAGAAAAAACGAAATACTCGGGACGTTTGCGCGCCTTGTCCGTCTTGCCAACGACAGCGGAGTTGCCGCGATCCTGATCTCGGGAGATCTGTTTGACAGTCGCCATATCACCAAGCGCACCGAGCGGTACGTGCTTGATCTGATCCGCCGCCATCCCGATCTTTATTTCTTCTATCTCGCGGGCAACCACGACAAGGGAAGCACCTTGGAGGAGCTTGACGAGGAGCAAAAGCCGCAGAATCTGCTTTTGTTTGGAGAGGATTGGCAATCCTACGATTTTGGAGAGGTGGTCATTACGGGTGCCTCTGCGCCCGATCCCGATACGCTCACCCTTTCGGAGAATGCGGTCAATATCGTCATGCTTCACGGGCAGGCGGCGAGCGAGGGAGCGGACAGACGCGACGTCATCCGTTTTTCCAAGCTCAAGGGTAAGCACATCGATTATCTCGCGATGGGACACCTGCACACCTACCGCACCGCCGCGCTCGACGATCGCTGTACGGTTTGTTACAGCGGATGCCTCGAGGGACGCGGATTTGACGAATGCGGGCAGAAGGGCTTTGTTCTGCTTGAGGTCGAGGCGGGGAAGATCGCGCACCGATTCGTGCCGATGGCGCATCGCGAGCTTCACACGGTCACCTGCGACGTATCGAGTGCCGAGAGCCGCATGGAGCTGGAGGAGCTTGTCGGCGCGGCGGTGGAGGGGATCTCTCCTTCGTCGCTTGTCAAGGTGGTGCTTGTGGGCGAATGCCCCGCAGAGCAGAGCAGGGATACCGATTATCTGCTCTCGGTGCTGTCGTCGAAATTCTATTTTGCAAAGCTTTACGATCAAACGCGCCTCCGCATTTGCGCGCAGGATTACGCAAACGATATTTCCCTTAAGGGAGAGTTTGTCCGTCGCGTGATGGCGTCGGATCTGACGGAGGAAGAAAAGGAACGCGTTCTGGCGTGCGGCTTACGCGCGCTTCGCGGAGAGGAGGTGGAGCTGTGAGGCTGATCCGCTTACACGTCGAGAGCTTCGGCGTATTGCAGAATTTTGATCTGGAGCTGGACGAGGGACTCAACGTCCTCTACGAGCGCAACGGATGGGGAAAAAGCACGCTTGCCGTCTTTATCAAGGCAATGCTCTACGGTCTCCCCGCCACCACCAAGCAGTCGCTCGAGGAGAACGAGCGCAAAAAATACGCCCCCTGGCAGGGAGGCGCTTACGGCGGAAGCCTTGAATTTGAATGTGCGAGGGGAAAATTCCGCATCGAGCGGTTCTTTGGCGCACGCGCGTCGCAGGATCGGTTCGCGCTTTACGATCTTTCCACCAATCAGCCCTCGGAGGCGTTCGGTACGTCGGTCGGCGAGGAGCTGTTCGGCGTTGACGCGGACGGATTTGAGCGCAGTACCTATCTTTCCCAGCGATCGGGCTACGTCCGCAGTGACAACACGAGCATCCGCGCAAAGCTTGGGGATCTGCTCGACGACATCAACGATATGGCAAATTACGATACCGCAGACGCGGCACTTGAGAAGCGTCGGAAATTCTATCAGATGACGGGCTCGCGCGGCGCGATCGCGGATGAGAAAGCCAAATTGATGGGCTACCGCGCAGAGCTGGAGAGCCTTTTGGAGACAGAGCGTCTTGCCGAATTGAAAAAGGAGGAGAGACGGACTGTCGCGGAGAGGATCGCCGAGGCAGAGGCAGAGGAAAAGCTTTTGCAGGGACGCCGTGAGGCACTCGCGCGCGTCAGAGAGCGTGAGGCACTCCTGGAGGAGAGAGGACGGCGCTTGGCGGAGCTTTCCGAATTGGAGGCGAGAAGAAGAAAGCAGGAGGAGGTCTTTTGCGGCTTCATTCCCTCCGAGGAGGAATTGAACGCGGCAAAGGAAACGCTGGGGCGCATCCGTGAGACGGGCGCGGCACTCAATACGATTCCCACGCAATCCCCCGATGCGGAGGAGCTGGCGGATCTGAACGCGCTCTTTGCAGAAGGGATCCCCACCGCGCAGACGATCGACGCACAGCTCGGTCTTTGCGATCAGCTTCGTCTCGCACGCGAAAACAAGAAACGGTTGGAGGAGGAATTGACCTCTCTCGCACCCGAAGCAAGCTTTTCGGCAGGCGTTCCCACGCCGGAGGACTTCGATTCGATGTTCGAGTCGCTTGAGCGCGCCAAGCAGATGAGTGCCGAGGCAGAGCGCGCAAGTCAGCAGGCAAGCCGCGAGGTCGAGGGGATCGCAAGACGGCGCCGCAGCCGTATGGGCATCAGTATCTGCTCGCTTTGCGTCGGTGCGCTGATCGCGGGAGCTGCCTTCCTTACCGATGGATTTTTGTTCTATGCGTTGCTTGGCGTTGGCGCTGTGACGGTCATCCTGTCATCTGTCCTGCTCGCGCTCTTTTCCCGAAAGGGAGAGGCGCAGAGGAGCGAGGAGCGCTTGCTTGCAACGGTCGAATCCTATCGCAAGTCGGCGCAGAGTGAGCGGACGAGAGTGGTTCGCTTCCTTGAGCGTCACGGTCAGAATACCGAGGGGGATCTAAACCGCAGTTTGGGTGAGCTTTCCTATGCGGCGATCCGCGCGCGTAAGAACGTGCATCGCAGACGCGCGATCGGTGAGGAGATCCGCGAGACGGGAAGAGCGGCAGAGACGCTCCGTGCGCAGATCGCGTCCTTCGTTTCGCGTTACGATCCCCACGCGCAGGAGGCGGAATTTTCCCGCGTACTGTCGGCACTTCGACGGGATGCGGAGCGTTGCGTGGTGCTTCGCCGCGACGAGGCGAGAAGAAAGGCGCAGAGAGAGCGCTTGCAGGAGACGTTGGAGTCGCTTCAGAGCAATCTCCGTCCCTTCCTCAAGCGTTACGATACCACAAACAGCCGCCGTGCGGGCGAGATCGTTGCGGGCGTTTCGGATGCCTGCGTGACCTATCGCGCGCTCAGCGAGGAATACAGACAAAAGGAACGCGCCCTGCGTGCGTTCGTTGCGGAGAAATCGCTCGACCGTCCCTTACCCGAGGAGGCGCTGCCCTCTGCGGAGGAATTGGGCGTTGCCGAGCGCGAGAATCGCACGCTCCTGACGAATCTGCGACAGACCTACACGCGACTCGGCGTGGAGCTGGAGCGGCTTGGCGGTGAATTGGACCGTATGCCCGAATTGGAGCGCGTGATCGCGGCGACCGAGGAGCGTCTTGCCACCTACGTTGCCAACTGCAAGACCGTTCTCGCCGCAAAGCAGATGCTTGCCGAGGCAAAGGAGGCGCTTTCCACGCGCTATCTCGGCGGAATGCAGGAGAGCTTTCTGCATTATCTGGGTGAATTGACCGAGGGAGAGATCCCCGAGGCGGTCATCGACAGCTCCTTCGGTGTGCGTGCGCGTACACTGGGAGAGAGTAGAGAATTGGAGAGCTTCAGCCGAGGCAATCAGGATGCCGTACGCTTCTGCGTGCGTCTTTCCCTGACGGACGAGCTTCACCGCGACAGTGAGCGTCCCTTCCTCCTGCTCGACGACCCCTTTGTCAATCTCGACGAGGCGCACCTGCAGGCGGCAAGAAAGCTGCTTGAAAAGCTTTCCGCGCGGTATCAGATCATCCATATGGTCTGCCACGAGGGACGCCTTTGATCATTTCAGAAACGCGAGGTAAAAACGATGAAAAAGATCTTTCGAATTTCAGCCGTTGCACTCCTGCTCTGCGCGGCGATCCTGCTTTCGTCCTGCTCGACGATCCTGGGTCCTGCCGTTGTCAACGTTGTGGGCAAGGAGCGCGAGTATCGCATCCAAACCACCATCCATAAGCTCGAGGTCGAGCTTTATACCGCGCGCTTTACCGTGTGCGAGGGCGAGGAATTCAAGGTGGTCACCAACCACAATTGCGTGGAGGCTGTCGACCGTGAGGGCGTGCTGACCGTCTATGAGATGCGGTCGCAGATGAGCACGCTCCCCGATCTGGGAGAGGTGACCGTCTATCTGCCGAAGGGAATGACCTTGGCGACCGTGGAAATTTACTGCGAAACGGGCGACGTGAGCCTTTCCGCTCTGTCTGCACAGACGCTTTCGGTTGAAAGCGCGGTCGGTGCGTTGTCGCTGAACGGCGTGTACGCTTCCGATCGCACGGTGCTGAAGAGCGGAATGGGCTCGATCACGCTGACCTCCTCCGCGCTGACAAACGGAGAGGTGACCTGCACGGTCGGTGCGCTCAATGCACACGATACCGCACTGCTCGGCAATTCGCTCCTCTATCTCGGCGTGGGCTCGGCAACGCTTGAGCTGCGCGGAAGTGCGAAGGACTACACCGTCTCCTACGTTGCGGGCACGGGTGTTGCAACGCTTGACGGCGAGGAGATGGTCGCGGGAGAGAGCTACGGCAAGGGAAGCGCGGCGATCGTGATCGAGA
>JAZQWH010000200.1:0-13247 GCA_045632205.1 Eubacteriales bacterium | reverse complement strand
CGGGAACGGTGGATTGGAAGGATGCAATGCACGGCTTGAAGCTTGCGGGCTACAAGGGAACCTTTAACTATGAGGTCAAAACGGTCAATATTCCCGCTGCAATGCGCCCCGCCTTTGCGGACTATCTTTCTGCCGTGGCACGCGAATTGATTTCTTACATTGAAGATTGACCCGAGAGGAAAAAGAGAATGGACTTTTATGAGTATGTAAACCCGAGAATGGGAACGGAAAACTGCAAAAGCTACTCCAACGGAAACGTTTTGCCGATCACGGCTGTTCCCTACGGAATGGCGAGCTTTACCGTTCAGACCGAGCGTCAGGGGTGGTGGTTCTATTCGCCCGCATCCGAGAGCTTTGAGGGAATTCGGCTGACGCATCAGCCCTCTCCCTGGATGGGTGATTACGGAAGCTTGATCGTGTGCGGGCAGAACGGAGCGCTCAAAACCTCGGAGGCAGAACGTCGATCCACCTACGACAATCGCGCGTGCGTGCATGAGCCTGCTTATCTGCGTGCGCAGATTACGGGAGAGCGATATACCCTTGAGCTGGCGCCTACCAACAGCGGAGCGATCTTTCGCTTTGCCTTCGCGCAGGAGACGGGAAACCGCATCAATTTCATTGGTGAGGGCTCTACCGTGCTTGAAGCGGATGAGAAGACGGGATTGATCTTAGGATATACGAATTCCTGTAAGCATAAGCCTGCCTGCGGAGAGCTGAGAGAATATTTTGCAATTTCGTCGGATGCTCCCTTTACGGTTGAGTATGCGGAGAACGCGATCTCTCTGTGTATTGCGGGCAAGGAAGCGTGTGTCCGTCTTGCAACGTCCTTCCTCTCGCAGGAGCAGGCACTCTTAAATTTCCAAAGAGAGCTTGCGGCAAAGACGTTTGATCAGATCTGCTCGTCGGCGCGTGAGGAGTGGGAGCGGATGCTCTCGCGCATTGAGATCGAGGATGCGGATGAGGAGAGAAAGCGTACCTTCTATTCCTGTCTTTACCGTGTGTGTCTGTGGCCTCGGAGATTCTATGAGATCGATGAAGCAGGTGAGATCCTGCACCTGAATATGCAAACGGGGGCGGCGGAAAAGGGGTATCTTTACGTGGACAACGGCTTTTGGGATACCTTCCGCACGGTCTATCCGCTGCTTTCTCTGATCGACACGGAGCGGTATGCCGAAATGGCGGAGGGCTTCTACAATTTCTATCGCGACCGAGGCTGCCTTCCGAAGTGGCTTTGCCCCGATAACCACAGCTGTATGCCGGGAATGCTCGTGGAGGCAACGCTCTCGGATGCGATCGTCAAGGAGATCGTAACGGGAGAGGTTGCCGAAGGGATCCTCGATGCGCTGATAGCGGGTGGCGAGACGGTGACGGATGAGGGAAGAGTGGCACTTGCGGAATATCGGAAATACGGATACGTCCCCTATACCGTCGCCAAGGAAAGCGTAAACGAAACACTCGACAACTGCTACGGCGATTATTGCATCGCGCGTGCGGCGGAAAAGCTGGGAAGGGCGGAAATTGCCAAGCGGTATGACCGCTATGCCAAGAATTACCGAAATCTGTTTGATCCCTCCGTCGGCTTTATGCGCGGAAAGGACGAGAACGGATGCTTCCGCGAGGAGGATTTTGATTCCTTTGCGTGGGGAAGAGATTACACAGAGGGCTCGGCTTGGCAAAATTCCTTCGGGATCTACCACGATCTCAAGGGACTTGACGCGCTGTACGGTGGGAGACTTGCCGAGAAGATCGACGAGCTTGTGGCAACACCGCCCATCTACTCGGTGGGAGGCTACGGTACGGAGATCCACGAGATGAGAGAAATGGCGGCTGTTGATTTCGGACAGTGTGCGATCTCCAATCAGCCCTCCTTCCATATCCCGTATATTTACAGCGAGCTTGGGGACGTTGCAAAAACGGCAGCGCTTGTGGAGCGGCTTTGTACCGCGTTCCGCGCGACCGAGGACGGATACCCGGGAGATGAGGACAACGGCAGTATGAGTGCGTGGTATATCCTTTCCTGCCTGGGGCTTTATCAGATCTGTCCGTCGCGCCCCGAATTTACGGTGAGTATGCCGCTGTTTGAAAAAATCAAGGTCACGCTTGCAAACGGAAGACTTCTTGAGATCGACCGCTCAAGGCTGGATCCCAAGCGGATGAAAAATCACGTTGCGTACGAGGCGATCATGCGCGGCGGTGAGTGGAGTGAGATCGTTCAATCATAGGATGGTTGGAGAGAATCAGTGAAAGGTTCAAGCGAAAAAACTTTGATCGTGATCGTTTTTTAACGAGAAGGAGAATATTATGTATCTCTATGAAACACATCTGCATACCTATCCCGTCAGCTCCTGTGCGGACAAGGATGCGAGCGTGCGCGAATCCCTGGAATTTTACAAATCCATCGGTTATGCGGGAGTATTTATCACCAACCATTTTCTTGACGGTAACATTGCGGAATCCGTGAGGGGGCTGCCGTATGAGGATCGGATCGAATTCTACTTTTCCGCCTGCGAGGAGGGAGAGAAGATCGGTAGCGAGATCGGACTTGCGGTCTTCCCGGGGATCGAGATGACCTATAAGGGAACGGATTTTTTGGCGTACGGGATTGATAAGGCGTGGTGTCTTGCGCACAAGGATATGGATAAAATGCGTAAAAGCGAGCTTCTCCGTCTGATGATGGAGGATGGCGCGCTTCTCGTCCACGCGCATCCCTTCCGTGAGGCAGCCTTTATCGATCATCTGCGTCTCTATCCCCGTCTGGTTCACGGTGTTGAGATCTTCAATGCCGCGCGCAAGGATTTTGAAAATGAGGCAGCGGCACAGTATTGCAAGTATTACGATCTGATCCCCTTTGCGGGAAGCGACAATCACAAGGCGGGACGAAGGGTAAAATTCGGCGGCATTGCAACCGATAAGCCTCTTGAGAGCTTGCAGGAATTTATCGATCTGTTCCTCGCCCGCAAGACCAAGCCGTTTATTAAGGACGAAAACGGAGTGAGAGTTCTTTAAAAAATGGAATCAAGCCTTGTACGGTACTATCGAAAAGGAGCCCGATTATGAAACTGTTGTTTGACGTCGTTGGAAAAACACAGCCCGATCCCTTCATTTTTGAGGACAGCGGAAAATATTATCTTTATGTGACCGCGGAAAAGGGCGTGGAGCTGTATACTGCGGACGATCCGTTTGCAACGTGGCATTACGAGGGGGTTGTGACAAGGATCGACGGAGAGGGGCACGATTTCTGGGCGCCGTCCGTGATCGCCTATGAGGGAAAATACTATCTCTACGTTTCCTTTACCCGCGGAGAGGTGTTTGAACATCTGCACGTCTTTACCGCCGCGTCTCCGCTCGGTCCCTTTGAGGATGCGCGTGAGCTGTATCCCTGCTTTTCCATTGATTCGCATGTGGTCAGAACCGACGCGGGCTTATTCTTGTGGTATGCGAAAAATAACCGTGTAGGCGAGCGCATCGGCACGCAGATCTACGTGGATCGTCTGCTGGATCCCTACACTCCCGAAAACCGTCCGATCGCAAAGATCGTTCCTACCTTTGACGAGGAGATCTTTGCTCCCTCCTATTCCGAGGACAACAGATGGCACACGATCGAGGGACCCTTCTGGTTTGCCGAGGGGGAATGGCAATACGTGATGTACAGCGGTGGCTGCTATCAGGACGATACCTACCACGTCGGATACGCGCGTGCCAAGAGCAGGGAAGCGGATCTGACGCAGGTGACGTACGAGAAATTTACGGATGACGGTCGTTTCGCTCCCGTCCTCATCAAAAACGGCGAGGAGGAGGGCACGGGACATCACAGCGTGCTCAAAATGGGAGACGCGTATTACGCGATCTACCATGCACGCGATTACGGCTCGGATCCCGGAGCGGAGGCACGGACAGCGAGGATCTGTCGCTTGCACGTTTTGGATGGAGTGATTACTGCGGAGAGGTGAAAAATGATCTATCTGAAGAATTTTTACCTTCCCGGAGATCGGGAAGAGACGGATTTTGTTCTTTACGAGGAAAAACGCACCTGCTTTCCTTCGTTTTATCCCTTTAACATTTTTCCGTTAAAGGGGCTTGACGAGGTGACCTTCGATTCTCCCATTACAACGTTCTACGGTGGGAACGGATCCGGCAAAAGCACGTTGATCAACGTGATGGCGCGCAAGGTGCATGCGGTTCGTTATTCGGATTTTAACGACGCGCCGCTGTTTGATCGCTTTGTAGAGAAATGTACGGCGGAGTTCCGACGGTATCCGGCTGCCGCATACGTGCTTACCAGCGATGATGTGTTTGACTATGCGCTCAGCGCGCGGTCGGTCAATGAAAACATCATTGATCGCCGCCAGGATTTATTTGAGCGATACAACGAGATCATGGAGGAGGCATCGAAGGATCCGAGCGTTGGATGGCTCGGAGGGCTTGACGATTATGAGCGTTGGAGCGAGGTCAGAGAGGTTTTGTCGCCCAAACGGTCGCAATCTTCCTACGTAAAAAAGCGAATGGTGCGTGATATTGAGCTGCATTCAAACGGGGAGACCGCGATGCGCTATTTTTTGGATCGGATTGATCAGGATGCGATCTATTTTCTCGATGAGCCTGAGAATAGTCTTTCCATTGAGCTGCAGATTCAGCTCGCGGATTATATCGTTGCTACCGCACGCGCGACGAAGAGTCAGTTTATCATTGCGACGCATTCTCCCGTATTGCTTGCGATGCAAGGCTCTACCGTTTATAATCTCGACGAATATCCCGTTGGAGTATGCGATTGGACCGAGCTTCCCAACGTGCGCAGATATTTTGACTTTTTTATGGAGCACGCAGAAGAATTTGAATAAAAAAAGACCGCTTGGCGGTCTTTTTTTATTCCACTGATTTTCGCTTTCTTCGCTCGAGCGCGTCGCGGCAGAGTCCCGCGAGTGCGGAAAGAACCAAAATGCCGTTTTGGAGAGCGCAGGTCAAATTGAAGGTCAGGATTGCGTACAAGAGCCAGAGCCCCTGTGCAAAAAGTGCGAAAATCCGCGTGGTAGTCGGGGAGTTGCAGTAGAAGGCAATGACGGCAAGCGTGCTTCCCGCGGCGGGAACGAGGCTGATCGCGCCCTGCCAGGTCAGGAGCGGAGAGACGCAGACCGCCGCAATAAAGACGAACAGCCACGCGATGTGTCCTGCCCATTTCTTTTTGTTCTTGTTGTAAAATACAATGCTGCGAAGGACGTTGACGAAGGTGATGAGCGCGCCTGTGGATGCACCGATCAGTGCCTGCTGAATGATACCGAGCGAATCCGAGGTGCATTTTAGGATGAGCATATGCTCCCGCTTTTTACAATAATAGATGAAAAACGAGAGCGCGATGATGACAAGTCCCACGCACTGTCCCGCAACGTAGCGTGGAGAGCCCTCAAACAGTGCCTTTATTTCGTTGATGAAGTTATCCATGGTCTTAATGCTTAATCCTCATTCGGTGCGTCTCCGAAATCGGGGACGTCAAGAAGTATGCCGCCCTGCTTTGCGGATTCGTGCGCGACAAGGCCGGGGACGGTGTAGCGTGCGGCTCTCCACGCGTTGACGTAGGGCATCGTTCCTTCGCTGACGCTTCTGCAGAAATCGTCGATAAGGAACTGATGCGAGCACATATGTCCGTTGATGCGTGGGATCGCCTTGAATTCGTCGGGGAGCCTATCATAGCGCTCTCGTTGGATAGGAGAGAGATCGCGCCATTGGAAGGCGTGGTTGGCAACGCGCTTTTTGAATTCGACCGATCCGTCGTTTTCATCGGTCATTGCCTGCGGATTGACGTAATCGCTGACGTCGCGGAGATCAACGCCCTCGGGGGTGAGAAACGTTTGAAGGTGCTGTGCGTTGCTGAGCTGATACGAGCCCTTTGTGCCGTAAAAGGTGGCAAGGGAGGAGCTGGGCGCCTTGTAGCCGATGCGGCGACACTCCGAAACGCGCGCGACACCGCCGTTGCTCAGTCGCATCAGAGAAAATTCGTTCGAGAAAAGATTGTCCCAAGGGTTCTTTCCGACAGCAAAGGGTGTGTCCTCCTCCACGTCGCGGTAGCCCATAGCCGAAACCTGTGTGACGTGCGCGCCCGTTGCGTGAAGCACCATTGCGGTAGAGTGGGTGGGATAGAAGAAGGGAGGAACGGCAGAATTGGGCTTGTCCTGCTTGAAGTTTTCCGGGAAGTGCGAGAGATCGTGGTAATACTGCGATTCCGCGTAGACGAAGTTGCCGAAGTCGCCTCTCTCATATCCCTCCTTGCAGAACATCGAGGAGGTGTAATAAATGCAGGTCTCACCCATCATATAGGTCTTTTTCGTGCGCTGTACGGCATCGATGATGCGACGGCAATCCTCAACGGTGATTGCCATAGGGACGGCAGAGTAGACGTCCTTGCCTGCCTCCAACGCGCGGACAACGAGATCCCCGTGAGTGTGGCGCTGTGTGAAGATGGCAACCGCTGTAACGCTCGCGTCGTTGATCGCATCTTCGAAGGAATCGATCACGTCGACCTCAAATTTCTCGCTGTAATCTTTTGCACGCTCGGGGAGCACGTCGCAAACGCGGACGCGCTCGACGGTGGGATGCGCCTTGAAGAGCGGGATAAAATGCTTGGAAAAGCCGCCGCAGCCGATGATCGCAACGTTGAGTTTCTTTTCGATTTTTTTCATAATCCTCTCCAAAAAAATAAAAATGGTGTTTTTTCTTGATTATAGCACTGATTTATGCTACAATCAAGGTAATAATTGAAAAAGAAATGGTAAAAAGCAAAGATTTTGGAGGTGAAGGATGAAAAACAGTGAAATCAACCCGTACGTACGGTTTGTGCAGGAGCGCCTTTCGGGAATGCTTTATCCGCATCCCGTTCTGGCATACGATTTCAGGATGTTTTATGTCAAAACGGGAGAAATCACCTTTCGCGTATCGGGAGAGGATTACGTGCTTGGAGAGGGGGCACTCATCGTGATTCCCCCTGCCGTCGGCTATCAACTCACCTTTTCCGATGTCCGCACAGACTATTTTGTTGTCAATTTTGATTTTTCAAGCGATGCGGAGGGCGGAGAGCCGCGTCCGCCCGTGCGGGAGGAGCTGTTTGATCGCAGCCTGATCTTTTCGCATATCTGTCCTGCTCAGTTTTCAAGAGTGTGGATCGCAAGAAGCGCAGGTCGCCTTGAGGCTTGCTTTTCCGAGCTTGTGTGTGAGTGGCAGAGGGCAAATTTTTCGTCGGTCTGTCTTTGCTCCGCGTTGATGAAATACGTGATCGGCACGTTGCTCTCGGAGCGGGAGGCTCCTCGCGGCGAGTATGCGTTGATCGGACGGATCAAGGAATACGTCGATCAATCGATCGATGGCGCGCTCACGAACAGAGAGATCGGACGGGCGTTGGGCTATCATCCGCATTATCTGAACGCGGTCTTTTTGGAGGCAGAGGGGACGACGCTTCACAAATACGTGGAGCTTCGACGGCTGACACGGGCAAAAATGCTTTTGGTGTCGACGTCAATGTCGGTTTGCGAGATCGCTGCGGCTTGCGGATTTTTCGAGTCCTCTTATTTTACAAAGTTTTTTATCCGTCACGAATCGGTCACGCCGCGCGAGTACCGAAGACTTTCGATGTAAGACGTGGTGTGAAGCGCTTTTCTTTTTTGATCAAAAAACACTTTACAAGCATTGCCGAATATGTTATAATAATAAAAAATGTAGAATAAGGAGATAACGGAATGAAAAAAGGAAACGTATGGGGCTTGCTTCCCATTGGTGTATTCGTCGTGTTCTATCTGACGCTTGGAATCGTGTTCGAGTACGTGATGAAGATCCCGATGGGATTTTACAGTGTGCCCGTTGTGGTTGCGTTTATGGTTGCGATCCTGGTGGCTTGCATTCAGAACCGCGGCGTAAAATTCGACCGCAAGCTTGAGCTGATGGGGCAGGGAATGGGAGATAAAAACATCATTACGATGCTCCTCATTTTCCTGATGGCGGGCGTTTTTGTCGGTGTGGTCGGACGGAGCAGCGCGGAGAGCGTTGCATACTTCCTCCTTTCCATCACGCCTCCCCGATTTGCGGTTGTAGTGCTTTTTCTTGTCAGCTGCTTCATTTCCACCGCAATGGGAACCTCTGTTGGAACGATCACGCTCATTACGCCGATTGCAGTTGCCATTGCCTCTACCTCGGGCTTTTCCATGGCGCTTTGCGTCGGTACGGTCGTTGGCGGTGCGATGTTCGGTGACAACCTCTCTTTCGTATCCGATACTACTATTGCCGCGTGCAACGGTCAGGGATGCGCGATGAAGGATAAATTCCGCACCAACTTTGCCATTGTGCTTCCTGCGGCGATCGTTACGCTCGTGCTCATTCTTGTGCTTTCGATCAACGCCGATATTCACAGTACGATTTCTCACGAATACGATCTGATCCAGATCATTCCGTATCTGCTCGTGCTGATCAGCGGTATCATCGGTATCAACGTATTCCTTACGCTGATGATCGGAATTCTTTCGGGCTGCATCATTATGGTTGCAACGGGCGCGGTGGATTTCCCCTCGCTTCTCTCGGGAATGGGAAGCGGTGCGGCAGGAATGTTTGAGACGGCGATGGTCGCGGTGCTTGTGGCGGCTATGTGCGCGCTCATCCGTGAGAACGGCGGCTTTGATGCGCTCCTCTACGGCATCCGTCGCGTATTCCGCGGTAAGAAGGGCGGTCAGCTCGGCGTGGGTCTTTTGGTCGGTATGATGGATATTGCCACCGCGAACAACACGGTCGCAATCGTCATGTCCAATCCGATCGCAACCGAAATGGCAAAGGACTACGGCATTTCTCCTCGCAAGACGGCATCGATCCTCGATACCTTCTCCTGCATCTTCCAGGGAATCCTGCCCTACGGTGCGCAGATCCTCGTGGCACTCTCGGTTGTCAGCACGATGGGATTTGAGATGACGGCGTTTGACATTATTGCCAACCTGTTCTATCCGATGATGCTGCTTCTCAGCTCGTTGGTGTTCATTTTCTTTGTTCCCGAGCGGAAGAGCAAGATCTGAAAACATAGAATTTTAAGAAAACACCCTCGCGTTTGCAGGACAACGCGAGGGTGTTTTACAACTTTTTGCTTCAAATTTTTCATTTTTTTACGAAAAACATTGAAATGAGGCTTCATTTGATAAAAAAATGACAAATTGTATTGACTTTCTTGCAAATCTGTGATATAATACACGTTACCACTAAAAGCAGTTGTGCCGTAGCGAGCTTTTTTCGCTAAAATTCAACGGCTCAACGGAAAGGATCTATTGTTAAAATGGATAAGTTGGTAGCAATTTTGACGTTTGTGGCTGCAGCGATCGCGCTTCTCTTTGCAGGATTAACCGCTCGCCGCGTCATGAAATTCTCGGAAGGAAACGATCAGATGAAAAAGATCTCCGCTTCCATCCGTCAGGGTGCAAACGCATACCTGAAGCGTCAGTACGCAATCGTCGGCATCTTCTTTGCTGTAATGTTCGTTCTTTTGACCGTAATGGCAGCATTCGGCTTGCTGACCCCCTACGTTCCCTTTGCATTCCTCTCGGGCGGTTTCTTCTCCGGATTCTCCGGCTTTATCGGAATGAAGATCGCAACCGCATCGAACGCAAGAACCGCAAATGCGTGCCAGGAGGGACTCAACCGCGGTCTCCGTGTCGCTTTCTCTGCAGGAAGCGTTATGGGCTTTACCGTTGTCGGTCTCGGTCTGCTCGATATTTCGGTTTGGTTTGTTCTCCTCAAGTTCGTGTTCGGCCTTGCTCCCTCTGAGATCACGGGCGCGATGCTGACCTTCGGTATGGGTGCTTCCTCCATGGCGCTCTTTGCGCGTGTGGGCGGCGGAATCTTTACCAAGGCAGCGGACGTTGGCGCAGACCTTGTCGGTAAGGTTGAGGCAGGCATCCCCGAGGATGACCCCCGTAACCCTGCCGTTATCGCGGATAACGTCGGTGACAACGTCGGTGACGTTGCGGGTATGGGCGCAGACCTCTACGAGTCCTACGTCGGATCGGTCATTTCCGCAATGGCACTCGGTGTTGCGGCATTCAAGAATGTTTCCGCACTCGCACTCCCGATGATCATCGCGGCAATCGGTGTCGTTTGCTCGATTATCGGTACGTTCTTTGTCAGCACCAAGGAGGGTGCTACGCAGAAGCAGCTGCTTCGCGCACTTTCCAGAGGCACGAACTTCTCCGCGATCGTCATTGCGATCGCATCCTTCCCGCTCGTTTGGTTCGTGCTGGGTGAGAAGTATTGGCCGATGTATTTTGCGATCCTTGCAGGTCTGATTGCGGGTGTCCTGATCGGTCAGGCAACCGAATACTTTACCTCGGATAGCTACAAGCCCACTCGTAAGCTTGCATCGACGAGTGAGACGGGTACGGCAACCATCATCATCGGCGGTCTTTCCGTCGGTATGCTCTCCACGCTTATTCCGATCGTTATCGTTTCGATCTGTGTCCTGGTTGCATACTTCGTATCCGGCGGTGCGGTAAGCGCATCCCGCGGACTTTACGGAATTGCACTTGCGGCAGTCGGTATGCTTTCCACCCTCGGTATTACACTCGCAACCGACGCATACGGTCCCATTGCGGACAACGCGGGCGGTATTGCGCAGATGGCAGGACTTGATGAAAAGGTTCGTGAGCGCACCGACGCGCTTGATTCGCTTGGTAACACCACTGCGGCAACCGGTAAGGGCTTTGCAATCGGCTCTGCGGCACTGACCGCACTTGCTCTGATGGCATCCTACATCGATAAGGTCAAGACCATTCCCGGCGGTACCGCGAAGATCGCGGATCTCAGCATCACCAATCCCACGGTTCTGGTCGGTCTCTTCATCGGTGCGTGCCTGCCCTTCGTGTTTGCGGCTCTCACGATGAATTCTGTCGGCAGAGCGGCACAGAGCGTTGTCAAAGAGGTTCGCCGTCAGTTCAAGGAGATCTTCGGTCTGATGGACGGTAAGGCAGATGCGGATTACGCAAGCTGTGTAGACCTCTGCACCAAGGCGAGCCTGAAGGAAATGATCCTTCCTACGATCGTAGCAGTCGTTGTTCCCGTTATCGTCGGTCTGGTTCTCGGATGCACGGGTGTTGTCGGTATGCTGGCAGGCGCTACGGCTTCGGGCTTCCTGATGGCGGTCTTTATGTCCAACTCGGGCGGTGCTTGGGATAACGCAAAGAAGTATATCGAGAGCGGCGTGCACGGCGGTAAGGGCTCGGATTGCCATAAGGCGGCAGTTGTTGGCGATACCGTAGGCGACCCCTTCAAGGATACCTCCGGACCCTCCATCAACATTCTCATCAAGCTTCTTTCGATGGTTTCCATCGTATTCGCGGCTTTGGTTGTCGGAGTTTCCATCCTTTAATCAATATAAAATACAGCCACGGGGTGAATGCCCCGTGGCTGCTTTTTTATTGTTCCTTGGAGATTGCGTAAGAGGAATAGCGCCGTTGCTCTTTTCTGAGTATGATAAAAAATACAACGAAATGTGCTGCCGCGGTGAGGATCCACGAAATGGGGTAGCAATAGTAGAGGATCTGCTGACGCGTCTCAAGCGGTGCCAGCGGGAATACGGTGTAGATCCACACGATACGAGAGGCACAGGAGCCGAGGAGTGCGACTAGCGTGGGGGCGAGAGATTTTCCCATTCCGCGCACGCATCCGCATCCGACATCCATAATTCCGCAGAAAAAATGCGTGAGACCGATGATAGAAAAACGGATGAGCGCTTTTTCGATGACTGCGGTGTTTCCGGGAGCGTAGAGATTGAGGAGCGGATCGATGAAGAGGTACATCAGACCGCTCAGGGCAATTCCGATGACCACCGATACGCCGAGGCAATACCAGGCGATGCGCTTGACGCGGTCATAGCGTCTCGCTCCCACGTTTTGTCCCACAAAGGTGAGGGAAGCGTTGTAGAGGGAATTCTGCGCGAGGTAGATATAACCCTCCAGATTTGCGGAGGCGGTGTTTCCTGCAACCACGATCCTGCCAAGTGAGTTGACGGAGGATTGAATGAGCACGTTGGAGATGGAGAAGAGAGAACCTTGGATTCCCGCGGGGAGACCGATGAGAAGGATTTTGCGAAAAATTCGGAAATCGATGCGCAGGTGCCTGAGGTCAAGGTGGCAGACTCCTTGCTTTCGTATCATATAAATTATGATCAGGATGCAGGATGCCCAATGGGAAGCGGCGGTGGCGATTCCGACACCGCGCGCTCCCTGATGAAAGACAATGACCATGATCAGATTGAGGATCACGTTGACAACGCCTGCGGCGGAGAGAAAGATGAGCGGTCTTACGGTATCTCCTATGGAGCGGAGCATTGTTGCGCAGTAGGTGTAGATCATATGCGCGATCATACCGGAAAAATAGGCTTGCATATAGGGGACTGCCTGTGAGAGGACCGATTCCTCGGTGCCCATCAGGCGGAGCAACGGATCGGCAAGCGTGATGCCGATGACCGAAACGATCAAGCCTGCAAAGAATGCCGTGACGACCGAGGTGTGCACAATATGGTCGATCTGATCGTATCGCTTTGCTCCGACTGCGTGCGCCACGCAGACACCGGAGCCGAGCGCGAGACCCGCAAAGAGATTGATGATGAGGTTGATGAGCGACCCGCAGGAGCCTACGGCGGCAAGTGCATTTGCTCGCTCCTCTGCGGTTGCGCCACCCCAATGCCCGACGACGATCGTATCTGCGGTGTTGAAGAGGAGCTGAAGGATGCCTGTTGCGACCAGTGGAAGGGAAAACAGCAGAATTCTGGAAAGAAGAGGCCCCTGCGTGAAATCGCGGAGTTGTTTTGTTTTTGTCATATCTGCCTCCTTTTCGAGAGGGGGAAATCGGGATAGCTTCATTATATGCGGAAACGCACGAAAAGTCAACGATTTTTGTCTATTTATATAATGAAAAAACTTTGAAAAAACACTTGACAAGCCGTTGCAATTGTGATATAATATCTCTACCTCTGCCAAAGGGCTTTTTCTTTGTGCGCAAAATGCGTACAAAAGGGTGGGTAACGCGCCGTTTCGAGGGATCGAAACTTATTCATCCGCCTTTCAGAGGGAGGTACACGGATGCCCGACAGGGTGTCAAAAAAATTCATATGGGAGGTGCCGCTAAATGGCGAATGATGCTCGCGTCAAAATTACTCTCGCATGCACCGAGTGCAAGCAGAGAAACTATGACACAAAGAAAAACAAGAAGAATGACCCGGACAGACTGGAGCTCAT
>JAZQWH010000199.1:0-17259 GCA_045632205.1 Eubacteriales bacterium | reverse complement strand
CTGTGAGCCGATCATTCTCCCCATCAAGGACACCGAAAGGATCCTGAGGGCACTCCGTGAAATGGAGCGCAAGCAAAACCTACGCTCCCATTTTTCCGAGCTTGAAGGGATCCGCGATGCGTATTCCATCATTCTGATGGCGCTTCAAGCGCAAGCCGATCAGTATACGCCCCCCTCAAAACGGCAAAAGATCGCACCTGCGATCGAATATCTCTCCACCAACTACGCGCAAAAAATTACCAACGATGAGCTGGCAAGGCTGCTTGGTATGTCAACCGTTTATTTTCGCAAGCTGTTTACCGAGGTCGTCGGAGTCTCACCGATCGCATACGCACGCAGACTTCGCATTGAAAAAGCCAGAGAAATGCTCAAAAGCGACTACGGTTCTCTTTCGGACGTCGCCTATTCTCTTGGATATACAAGCCTTTACGATTTTTCACGGGATTTCAAAAAGCACACCGGGATCGCACCGTCAAAATATTCAACGTAAAACCAAAAAAGGATTACCGCAGGCTACGGTAATCCTTTTCTGTTTTTCACAGATTTTTCATAAGCTCCTCAAGCGTTTTCCAGAACACCTCGACAGAATCAAGGTCGAGCGCCTCGTCGGGAGAATGAAGATTTTGAAGATTGGGGGCAATCGAAATGATATCCATTCCCGCAACCCCGGCGTAAATAATACCGCACTCAAGCCCTGCGTGAATGACGTTTACCACAGCATCCTGCCCTGTGACGGATTTGTACGCCTTACAATACGCATCGCGCAGATCGGATTTCTCTGCAAACTGCCATCCGGGATAACGCGCATAGTGCTTTGTTTTCGCGCCAAGTGCCTTGGCAAGTGCATCCAACTCCATATTGGAAGCATCAATGCGGCTCTCCATCCCCGAGCGCGAGCAGAAAATCAAACGGATCTCATTCGAATCGGTCTCCACGACCCCGAGGTTTCGCGAATATTCGACCAAGCCCGCAATACTGCGATTCATTTCAAGCACACCGTTCGCAACGCCGCAAAGGTACCCGACAATCCGCTCGGTATCCTTGGTGCTGAGCATATACACCTCGGCTCCGCCGTCCTCGATCGCAACCGAGAAGCCACGATCCTTGGCAATCAGTTCATTGCCAATCTGACTTGCAATCTCAACCAGCATTTCCTCAACGCTGTCTCTGTCCTCAACGGCAATCACCGCTCTGCATTCGCGCGGAATTGCATTATCCTTGGATCCGCCGTTGATCGAAACGAGGTGCGCCCCCTTTTCAGCTGCCGCCGCAAGCAATCTGCCCATAATTTTATTGGCATTTCCGCGCCCCTCGTGAATATTTTCGCCCGAGTGTCCGCCTGCCAAGCCGCTCACGGTAATTTGAAGCGCCTCACCGCAAAGCGGAACGGGATCTACCGAAAAGCTGATCTCCGAGCGAATGCCGCCGGCACATCCCGCAGTAATCACCCCAAGGCTTTCACTGTCAACGTTGATCATTCTCCTTGCATTCAGAAGGCTGTAATCAAAATCCTTTGCTCCGTCAAGTCCAACCTCTTCCGCTGCGGTAAAAAGGCATTCTACGGGAGGATGACAGTCAAGCGCACCATCCAGGACCGCAAGCATAACCGCCACCGCAATTCCGTCATCCGCACCGAGCGTTGTACCCTCGGCACGCAAAAGCGAGCCATCCAGATAAAGCTTTAACGGCTCCTTTAAAAAATCGTGCTCCACACCGCTATTTTTCTCACAGACCATATCAGTATGCCCCTGCAAAAGAACGGGCGCGTGATCCTCGTAGCCTTTGGTTGCAGGCATACGGATCAGGACGTTGTTTCGTTTGTCACGAACGAAGAACAAATTGCGCGCTTTTGCAAACGAAACCAGATAATCCGCAATCGCCTCCTCGTGATACGACGGGCGCGGAATGGCGGAGATTTCTTCAAAATATTGAAACAGAGCAGCAGGCTCTCTTCCTTTTATCAAGCTCATTACTTCCAACTCCTCTCATAAAACAGCTTCAGCCGCCTTTGAGAAAGCGGCTGAAGGAATATCAAAGTCTAAGCTTTCTCTCGCGAGAAAGATTGATCGTTCCCTCGGGCAGCATATCGAGATTATCGAGCGATTTGCCCGTTCCGATCGCCACACAGGAAACCGCATCGTCAGCCACGCGCGTTTTGATTCCCGTGACCTTGGTAAGTAGCTGATCAAAGCCGTAAAGCAGACTTCCGCCGCCCGTCATAACGATACCGTTTTTTAAAATATCGCCAAGCAATTCGGGCGGAGTATGTTCAATGACCTCGCAAACGCCGTTCAGAATCCCCGAAATCGGCTCCGCAAGCGCCTCGATCATCTCCTTTGAGCTGATCGAAATAACCTTGGGAAGTCCCTGCGCCATACAGCGTCCCTTCACCTCTACGTACTTGACCTCGGCATGATCGTATACCGCACCGATATTCTTTTTGATCAGCTCTGCGGTGCGTTCACCGATCAGGACGTTATATTTGGTACGGACGTAGCGCATGATCGCCTCGTCAAACTTATCTCCCGCAATTTTGAGTGACCGTGAAACCACAACGCCGCCAAGCGAAAGAACCGCAATATCCGTGGTACCACCGCCAATGTCAACGACCATATTGCCGCTTGGAGAATAGATGTTAAGCCCTGCACCGATCGCCGCGGCGGTAGGCTCCTCGATCAGATAGGTCTTATGCGCTCCCGCTTCGCGCGCCGCATCAACGACTGCGCGCTCCTCCACCTCGGTAATTCCCGAGGGAATGCAGATCATTACGCGCGGAGGAAAAAACATATTTCCGCAAGTCCGCTTAATGAAGTATTGGAGCATCTTCAGGGTGACCTCGTATTGGCTGATGACACCGTCACGCAACGGTCTGACCGCTACGATATTGCCCGGAGTTCTACCCAGCATTTGCTGTGCTTCCTTACCAACCTTGAGGATCTGATCCGTATTGGTATCGATCGCAACCACGGAGGGCTCTTGCAGTACAATTCCCTTTCCCTGTACGTAAACAAGAACGGTTGCCGTGCCCAAGTCGATTCCGATATTGCGATTGATGTTCAGATTTTTAAGACTGAAGCGAGAGAAAAATCCTTTTTTCTTTTTCGTCTTTCTCTGAGGCTCGGAGGGATTTTGCCGCGCAGTCTGTGTACGCTGTGCAGCGCGTGATCCTTGCGTATTCTGCTGTGCCTGATTGGACATACGCTTATCCGCCATCGCCATCATCCTCCCTTCAATGGAATTCTTTTTTATTATACACGATTTTATTCATAAATGCAATAAAATTGCAAAAAAATCAAGAAAAATGTGAAAGCTCCGCGTGCTTGACAAGCGGTGCCGACACAGGAGATCGGTTGGCATCGTCACTTGCAACCGAAATACAACGAACCGATTCTGCGCCCGCGCGCAAAAGCTTTTGTACGCACGCGGCAAGACTTGCGCCCGTGGTTACAATATCATCCACCAGCAACACCTCGCGTCCCGCCAGATCAACCTCTCGATCGACCTCATAAGAAGCGCGGGCATTCCTCCAACGCTCGGCGGGCGTCAGCTTCTTCTGCTCAAGCTCCCTACCGCGGCGGCGCAAGGCCTTGCATACGGGAATCTGCAATTCGGACGAAAGAGCGCGCGACAGTTCCCTTGCCTGATCGGTCCCCGTTTCAAGAACCGTTCTTTTTCTGCGCGGGACGTAGGTAATGATCGTATTCGGTCCAACAGCTCCGATCTCCTTTGCAAGCTCGCGTGCCAAAAAAGCGGGCGTGCGTCGGTCTCTCTGATTTTTGATGCGGTAGATGACTCGGTTTTGCACCGGCGCCGATTTGCCGTGCAGATAGTAAACGAGCTTGATATACTCCTTGCAATCGGATTGCTCAAGCAGCTCCGTCCGGCACCGACACCTGCAGATCGGCAAAAAGCACCTTTGACATACCTCCTGCTTCGCTCTGTTCCAAGCATCCGCGCAAGCAGGACACAACGCATCGCCGTTCCGTCTCTCCGTTTCGTCAAGAAGGTCGCTACAGCCCGCACAGCGAGGCGGAAACAAAAGATCGACGAGTGAATTTACAAGCTTTGATCTCTGAGCCATTTGACAAGTCCCGTATAGCGCATCGATTGACGGTTGTTTGAAACCATCATACCGATCACACTTTCCCTTCCAACCAAAACGACCATATTCTGCGCACGCGTAACGGCTGTGTAGAAGAGGTTGCGCGAGAGAAGCATCGGCGGAGTGGTGCCGAGCGGCAGGACGACGATGGGATACTCGCATCCCTGACTCTTGTGCACGGTAATGGCATACGCCATCTCCAATTCCTCAAGCAGATTGAATTCATACACAACGTGTCTGTCATCAAAACGGATCTCCAGATTCTCCGCCCCCGGATTGATGCGCTCAACGGTTCCAATGTCTCCGTTAAATACGCCCGTTCCCGTTGTTCCGTCATCGCGATCCCATTCCAGATCGTAATTGTTTTTCGTTTGCATCACGCGGTCACCCTCGCGGAAGATGATCTCACGGAATTTATGCTCGCGCTTTTCCTCGGAGGGCGGATTCAGTGCCGCTTGCAAAATCACGTTCAGGTTCTCCGTTCCCACCTCTCCCTTACGGGAGGGTGCGATCACCTGCGTGCCGTTGACGGCAAGCTCCCCGTAGGTGCGAGGCAGGCGCGTGTGGCAGAGCTGTGCGATCGTTTGCGCGATCTCTCTGTCATTTTCACGGGCAAGGAAAAAGAAATCGTTATCCTTAACGTCAATTCGGGGCATTTCTCCACGATTGATTGCGTGAGCGTTGGTAATGATCAGGCTTTTTTGCGCCTGACGGAAGATCTCCGTAAGACGAACCGTAGCAAAGCGAGCGCTCTCAACAAGATCGCGCAGGACGTTGCCCGCGCCGACGGAGGGGAGCTGATCCGCATCTCCGATAATGACAACGCGTGCTCCCGGCTTGATTGCGTGCAAAAGCGCGCTCATCAGATGGTTGTCCACCATAGAAGCCTCGTCAATGATGACGACCTCCTCATCAAGCAGATTGGTTTCATCCCTGTGGAATCTCAGTCCGCCCGATTCCTCTCCGCTGTACTCCAGAAGGCGGTGAACCGTCTTTGCCTCCTGAGAGGTCGATTCGGAAAGGCGCTTTGCCGCACGCCCCGTGGGCGCACAGAGCGCGATACGCAATCCCATACTGTCAAAAATGTGAAGAAGCGCGCGAACAACCGTCGTTTTACCTGTTCCCGGGCCGCCCGTGAGCAGCATCACGCCGTTTTCAAGCGCATCGTAGATCGCCTGCCTCTGAAGGGCTGCATACTGTACGCCGCTCTCACGCTCCTCCTTTGCAATGAACGCGCCGATATTGGCGGTATCCATTGCAGGACAGAGACGGTCCAGGAGCAAAAGCTTGCTTGCAATGTATTTTTCGTGCTCGTATGCGTGAACGTCGTAAAGATAGGAAGCGCCGTCAAAATTGACCGTACGGATCTTATCCGCACGCAACAGTGCGGCAACCGCCGCCTCGATCTGCCCGACCTCTGCCTCCAAGAGCGTGGCGGCACTTGCCACAAGCTTTTCACGAGGGAGGCAAACGTGTCCGTTCTGATGGGCATTGGCGGCAAGTAAATATCCGATACCGCTTTCCAGGCGGTCCTGTGAATCCTTTGCAAGTCCAAGCTGCTCCGCCATACGGTCAGCTCGCTCAAATCCGATTCCTTCGATCTCCTCACATAGGCGATACGGATTCTTTTTTGCAATATCGACGGCGTTTCCGCCCCATTTTTTATAGATCCGAACCGTCATTGCCGCACCGAAATACTCACGGAAAAAGAGCATTGCCGAGCGGATCCCGGCCTTGCTCTTAAACTCCTGTGCGATCTCGTGCGCACGGCTTCTCGTGATCCCCTTGATCTCCGCCAGCCAATCGGGATGATTCTCGATCACGTCAAATGTCTCCTCACCGAACTCCGTAACGATCCGCTGAGCGGTTTTCGGTCCGATCCCCTTGATCGCACCCGACGAAAGATAACGCAAAATAGACGCTCTGTCTGCGGGAAGCTCCTTCTCCGCACGTTCTACGCGGAATTGCCTGCCGTATTTTGGGTTATGTACCCACTTACCGTAAACGGTGACCACGTCTCCCTCGCCAACGTAAGGAAGCGTGCCCGTGATGGTGACCAGATCGTCATTATCGGTTCCGAGGTCGCATATAGCATAGCCGTTTTCGTCATTGGAATAGATCACGTGCTCGATACTTCCCGACAAGCGCAAAAGTCCCGTTTCATCCATCGGTCCCTGCATAAAATCTTCTCCGAACAGATCTGCCATATCGCACACCTCCTTTCCGTTCAATCCCAATCCATAATATAACATTCCGCCGCATAAGCCTCAAGCAGCTCCGCATAGCGGTCATGGAGCACACCGTCCGTGCTCCCGATTTTTTCACGTTCAAACAACGATGCGGAAACCAAAACGACCGTTTTCATTCCGCGGATTCGGAAAAACGCGGAATCTGCCTCATGCAAAAGCATATCCAGCATATCCGCGTCCTTCTCGTCTCTGACTGTTACGGTAATCCCAAGCCGCCCGGAGCAAGCGCGTCCGTCCAGCACTGCGTGGATCAAGCAGCAAAAGCCAATTACCGCAAACGCGGCAAGCACCACGTCACAGATCAAAGCAATCAGCATTCCTCTCCCCCCTTTACACTCTCAGGGTATGCGAGAGGATGTATTTTGGTTTATTTCAATGCAGAAAGTGCCTCAACGAGATCGCATGCCTCCCAAGGTGCATCCACGTCCTCGCGTCCCATATGACCGTATGCCGCGACCTTGGAGTAGATTGGACGGCGGAGATCAAAGCGCTTGATAATTGCCGCAGGACGGAGATCGACCAGCTCGTTTACTGCGCGCTCGATCTTCTCCTCCTCAACGGTTGCCGTTCCAAAGGTATCGATCATTACCGAAACGGGCTTTGCGACACCGATCGCGTATGCAACCTGAACCTCGCACTTCTCCGCAAGTCCCGCCTTGACAACGTTCTTTGCGATATAGCGAGCCGCATAGGATGCGGAACGGTCTACCTTTGTGGGATCCTTGCCCGAGAATGCACCGCCACCGTGGCGTGCATATCCGCCGTAGGTATCGACAATGATCTTACGTCCCGTAAGACCCGTATCTCCAGCAGGTCCGCCAATGACAAAGCGTCCCGTGGGATTGATGTAGATCTTAGTGTTCTCATCCATCATTTCAGCGGGAACGATGGGCGTGATGACCTCACGGATCAGATCCTCGCGGATCTGCTCAAGCGTGATTGCCGCGCTGTGCTGAGAGGAGATGACAACGGTATCAACGCGTACAGGCTTACCTGCCTCGTCGTATTCGATGGTAACCTGAGTCTTACCGTCGGGACGGAGATAGGAGAGCGTTCCGTTCTTTCTCACGTCGGTCAGTCTCTTTGCGAGTCTGTGAGAGAGAGAAATGGGCAGCGGCATCAGCTCGGGCGTCTCGTTGCACGCATAACCGAACATCAAGCCCTGGTCTCCCGCACCCGTATCAAGCCCGTCATTGTCCTCACCGTTCTTTGCCTCCAGAGAGCGATCCACTCCCATTGCAATGTCGGGAGACTG
The DNA here is from genome assembly GCA_045632205.1 of Eubacteriales bacterium. GTDB lineage: Bacteria > Bacillota > Clostridia > Oscillospirales > CAG-272 > UMGS1865. Next base: position 9,653 of record JAZQWH010000199.1, on the reverse strand, counting down.
CGCGTGGAGCGAGGTGATCACGGCACAACTATCGCAATCGAAGCCATACTTTGCGCGATCATAGCCGATCTCACGAACGGTCTCGCGAACGACCTGCTGAATGTCCACGTGTGCGGTGGTGGTCACCTCGCCCATTACGCACACAAGACCTGTTGTGCAGAAGGTTTCGCACGCAACGCGAGACATCGGGTCCTGGCGCAGCATTTCATCAAGAATCGCATCGGATATTTTGTCACTGATCTTATCTGGATGTCCCTCAGTGACCGATTCACTTGTAAACAGTTTTCTACTCATTTTTTTTCCTTCCCTTTCGCAATAAAAAAACTCCGCACAGAACGGAGCGTAGGCTCTCATCTGTCAGGATTTAGCACCTTACAAAAAGCAGGTTGCTGTAACATCATCGTGCCTGTCACTACGTTACTCTTGATAAGAATAATTATATTGAATACAGTATACCACAAAATGCGACCGTTTGCAATACCTCTTTGCGATAAATTTGTAAAAAAAATTGACAATATTCAGAAAGATTGTATGTTTTTCTTTAACAATCTGAAAAAAGGGTTGCAATTACAGCAAAAATGTTGTATGATAATATAGTATATCATCCGAAAGGAGGCACCCTATGTTCGGCTACGTCCGTGTCAACGCCGCAGAGCTTCGTCTGCGAGAATACGAATGCTACCGCGCGCTCTACTGCGGACTCTGCAAGACAATGGGAAAATGCACGGGACAGTGCTCCCGTCTCTCGCTCTCCTACGATTTCGTTTTTCTGGCAGCCGTCCGCTTGGCATTGCTTGGAGAAACGGTAAAGGCGGAAAAAATCCGCTGTCTGCTCCACCCCTTCAAAAAAAAGCAAGCCGTGCTCAAATCCGAAACGCTCGCCTATTGCGCACACGCCTCGGCACTCCTGACCTATCACAAGCTCCGAGACGATCAAGCAGACGAAAAAGGGTTGAAAAAGGTGCGGGCGCTCCTTTCCAAGCCGCTCTTCAAAAAGGCTTACCGAAGGGCAAAAAGAAAATATCCCGAGCTGGACCGCAAAATTGCCGAGGAGCTTTCCTCCCTTTCCGCAATCGAGCGAGACAAAAATGCAATTCCGAGCGCCGATGCGCCTGCCGCTTGCTTTGGAAGGCTGATGGAGGCGGTGGTCTCCGAGGGGCTTGACGGCGCAAACGAGCGCATCGCAAAATCGGTCGGTCGCGCCGTTGGACGTTGGATCTACCTGATCGATGCCGCAGACGACTATGCGGAGGATTGCAAGAAGGATCGCTTCAATCCCTATCGACGCATCTTTGCTTCGGAAATTACCGAAGAGCAATGGAGCTCCCTGCAAAATTCACTGAAGCTGATCCTGACCGAAGCGGAGCGCGCACATCAGCTGATGGACGCTCATCCTCAGGACGAGATCAACGAAATCATTTCCAACACGCTCTACCTCGGCTTACCTGCGGCGGCAGAGCGCGTGATTGGAAAGAATACACAGACCACAAACAAAATTTGATCGACTATACAAAGCATCAACGAAAGGAATTAACAAATGGATCCTTACAAAGTATTGGGAGTCTCCCCCGACGCCTCCGACGGCGAAATTAAGAAAAAATACCGCGAGCTTGCGAGAAAATACCATCCCGACAAGTACCGTGACAGTGATCTTGCCGATCTTGCAAGTGAAAAGATGAAGGAGATCAACGCAGCATACGAGGAAATCCAGAAGATGCGCTCGGGCAAGGAAAAGAAAAGCAAGCAGAACAGCAACGGCTACGGCTACAACGGCAATCCCGGCGGTGGCTCCTACGATTCGGAGTTCGTTCGCGTTCGTCAGCTTATCAACCGCGGTGATATTGCAGAAGCGGAAAGAATCCTTCGCTCGATGCAGAATCAGAATGCGGAGTGGCACTTCCTCCTCGGTTGCGTGATGATCAAGCGCGGATACACGGTGGATGCACAGAATCTCTTTGACCGCGCGTGCGGAATGGATCCTTACAACACCGAATACCGCAATGCCCGCGATCAGCTCCGTATGCAGGCAAACAACTACGGAGGCGGCTATCAGACCGTGAGAACCGGTCCCTCCACCTGCGATTGCTGTACCAATCTTCTGATTGCCGACTGTTGCTGTGAATGCATGGGCGGAGATCTCATCTCCTGCTGCTGATCGGAGGCTCTTCCAATGTCCTCGATGGAAAACAGAAAACGGCAAACGAAGCATCTCACCGTTTCCGCAATGCTTTGCGCGCTCGGTGTGATCCTCCTTATGCTCGGCTCCTTCGTGGAGGTGATCGATGCATCGGTCGCTGTCATCGCTTCCCTGCTCTGCGTTTATGCGGTCATTGAGATCGGCGGAATGTATCCGTGGTTGATCTGGGCGGTCACATCGGTCATCGGTGTTCTGCTCATTCCGCAAAAAACGCCTGCACTCTTCTATGCGCTTTTTGCAGGCTATTACCCGATGCTCAAGGAAATTCTCGAGAGAAAATTCCGTCCGCAAATCGCAATTCCACTCAAGCTCGCCGCATTTCACGTCTCTCTTGCACTGATGTACGGTGTCCTGCGACTCTTCCTGCCCGCTCAGCTTGAGGGATTGGTGATCGGTTGGATGCTCCTCGCGCTTTACGTTGCCGCAGTTGCAGTCTTTTTGATCTACGACTACGCCCTCACCAAGCTCATCTCCGGTTATCTCTTCAAATGGAGAAAATACTTCAGATTGAAATAACGAAAAGGTGTCCCTGTTTAAGGGACACCTTTTGTTTACATCTTAGAATACATCTTGTAAAGCTCGGAATAGATACCGCCCTTGGAAAGCAGCTCCTCGTGCGTGCCCGATTCCGCAATTCCTTCCTCTGTAAGCACGAGAATGCGATCTGCATTGCGAACGGTGGTGAGACGGTGCGCAATGGTAAAGGTGGTTCTTCCCTTCGCAAGCTTTTCAAGCGACTCCTGAACCAGCTTTTCGCTTTCGTTATCCAAGGCACTCGTTGCCTCGTCGAGAATCAGGATCGGCGGATTTTTGAGGAACAGACGCGCAATGGAAATGCGTTGCTTCTGTCCGCCGGAAAGCTTGACACCGCGCTCGCCGACATAGGTATCGTATCCATTCGGAAGTGCCGAAATAAACTCGTGCGCTCCCGCAAGCCTTGCCGCCTCCTCGATCTCCGCATCGGTGGCATTGGTCTTGCCGTAAGCAATGTTCTCGCGGACACTGCCCGAAAAGAGATAAACGTCCTGCGCAACCACACCGATATTCTCACGGAGCGAACGAAGCGTGAGAGAGCGAATATCCTCACCGTCAATGGTGATCCTACCCGAATTGACCTCATAAAAGCGCGGAATAAGCGAGCAGAGCGTCGTTTTGCCGCCGCCTGAGGGCCCGACAAGCGCCACGCTCTCTCCTGCCTTGACCGAAAGATCGAGGTTGGTCAGCACGTTGCGTGTTTCGCTCTCATAATGGAAGGAAACGTCCTCAAAGCACACCGCGCCCACCACACGTCCGATCTCCTTGGCATCCTTCGCATCGGCAATTTCAGGCTCCACGTCCATAACCTCACAAAAGCGTTCCACGCCCGAAAGACCGAGCTGAAACTGCTCCGCAAACTCAACGATTCGACGGATCGAGGTGAGCAACGTGGTGACAAACATCAGATATGCAACGTAATCGGGCGCAGTGATCTCACCGTTGATCATAAAGATCGCCCCCGCAACGACCACAATGATGTACATCAATCCGTCGAAGAATCGCGTGGAGGACATAAAGCCTGCCATAATGCTATAGCGCGCACTCTTGAGGCGGAGATACTCACAGTTTCCTTTTTCAAACTTCTCCTGCTCAACGTTCTCCTTCGCAAAGGACTTTACCACGCGGATTCCAAGCAGGCTATCCTCGATCTGCGAGTTCAATTCTCCGATCTGCTTTCTCGATTCGCGGAAATTGTCGCGCATTTTCATACGGAAGTAGATCAGCGTAACGATCATGATCGGAATCACGGAAAAGACGATGAGTGTCAGCGTTACGCTCATCGTACAAAGGAGCACGAAGGCACAAATGATCTTGATCCCCGCGATCAGAAACTCCTCGGGACAGTGATGTGCAAATTCGGTCACGTCGAAAAGGTCGGTCGTCATACGCGACATCAGCGTACCGACCTTGGTATTATCATAGTAGGAAAACGAAAGCTTCTGCAGATGCCCGAAGAGATCGTGGCGCATATCGGTCTCAAGCCTTGTGCCCATCACGTGACCGACAGAGGTCATATAATAGTTCGCCGCCGTGTCGATCCCGCGCAAAAGAAGATATAAAACACCAACGCGGATTACGAAGGGGACGGTAAGAGAGGCGAGATCCTCGGTTGCCGCTCCCGTGATCTCGCGCACGATCATCGGCAAAACCAGCTCGCAAACGGTTGTGAGTGCCGCACAAAAGAGGTCGAGCACCATAATCCACTTATATTTTTTGTAATACGGAAGGAAGCGGCGCAAAAGGCTGAGCGACTTCCCTTTCTTTTTGGTTTCCATTTGATTTCTATCCTTAATGTTAATCAGTTCTGCACTGCGCTGTCAAGAAAAGCAAAAATACGGTCCCAAACCGCACTGTCCTGTGCCGTCATACGGTTCCAATCATAAGAGTCCACAAAAGCGCGTTTCGCAGCCTCGGAGATCAACTCGTGCCGCTTGAGCTTCTTTGTAAGCGTTTTGAAAAATTCGTCCTTGTAGCGAACGGCATCCTCGGTAAAGTTCGGGTTATGCCCCTTGTAATTCACCAAAAGAAACTCGATCTGCTCCTCTCTCCCCATCATCGCACGGCGAAGAGGTGCGAAATGATCGAGCGCTCGCACGATCCTATCATCTGCGGAATAGATCACAAGTGCCTTGGTCGTCATCGTCCAAAAGGTTTTGCGCGCATCATATTTCAAATAATCCGGGTTCGCGTTCTCCTCCAATTTGCGGACAGAGGCGCGATACGGCGTCAGCAAGCGAGAAAATTGCTGCTCCAGCATCGCATCGACCGAAAGGAAGCCCGAGATCGGTACGATATGCGTTACGTCGGGATGGAGCGCGGGGATATTGAGCGTTGCAAAGCCTCCCCAGCTATGTCCGACCACGGAAAAGGTATATCCCTCCCATTTTCCATCGCTTTTCAGTGCATTCAGGCAATCGTCAAGATCGGAAAGAGACTGTGCAAATCCGTTCGTGCAAGCGCCTTCGGATTCCATACATCCCGTATGATCGTAGGCAAATACGCGGTATCCGTGTCGCGCCAGCAGCTCGATCTCCTTCATATAGGAGCGATGACCGCCGCCCATTCCGTGATCGAAAACGATGATCCTTCCCTCGATGGGATTCTCATATCGATAAAAATATCCCTGCAGGCGATGCCCCTCCTTTGCAAAAAAAGTGTAAGGCTCGGCGATCAATCCGTCAAAATCCGATGCGGAAAAATAATAAACGCATCCCGAATCGTCGCAACGGCAAAAAAGATTTTTTCGGTAAAGCTTTTGAATTGTTTTTTCGAATATCATGGCATTCTCCCTTATTCAATCACCGTATAATACGGGAATTCATAGTGCAATCTTGTGCCCACGTCCACGGCGGACGGCAACAGTGCGAGCGCAATAAAAAGCTCCTCCGCCCCGGGCTCTGCCCCCAAAAGACACAGATAGGCGTATTCCCCCTCAATTCTTGTCACAACGTAATCCTTCGGTTCCATAAAATCCTCCTATCCGTGCTTACGGCTTTTTTTCTTTTGTTCGATCGGTGTAATTCCGAAATATGACTTGAAAAGTCTTGAAAAATAATGATAATTTTCAAATCCAAGCTCTGCCGCAATTGCGGAAAGCGACAATTCTCCCCCCAGGATCATTCCACGCGCCAGCTCCATCCTTTTGCGGTTGATGTAATCGGTCATCGGCATCCCCATCTCGCGCTTGAAAAGATAAGATGCATATTCGCGCGAAAGAGAGATTTCCCGACTGACTGCATCCAGCGTAATTCGCTTTGTAATTCCTTTTTGAATGATGTCAAGCATCGTCCTGACGTGCAAATTCTGCGTTCCGTAAGAAAAATTCTCCAGCAAGGAAAACAGCAGATAGTTCAGCACGGAAAGACATTTTCCGCATTCGTAGGAATCATAGAGAATATGGCTTGGGGGAAAATTTGCAACCGCATTTTTCATCTCCGAGCTGATCGCTTGCGGAAGAAAAAGCGGAAGCGGAAGTGCTTCCCCGTCCGTCAATTGGAAGTTAAAGCTGACGTAGCTCGCACACGTGCCGCTCAAGCGCTCTCGCAGTGTTCCCATTGGCAAGAGAATTGCATCGCTTGCGCCAAGAGCAATGCGTTCCCCGTTTGCAAAATAGATCAGCGTTCCGTCCAAAACAAAGGTGAAGTCATAATAGTCGATTTTATGAGGCTTGATACCGCTGCACGCATCGACCTTGACGTTACAGTAATGCAAAAGACTTGCGGCGATTGTCGCGTTCATAGAACCTCCTTAAAATCGTGCAAAAAATCGCAAAAAGTGCCTAATTGCGTGTATGGATTTTTTTTGATAAAATTGCTATTATTATTTTATCATAAAAGCTTGAAAAAGTAAAGATTTCCGCGAAAATTTTTTTAAAGGAGAAAAACAATGAAAGCTCTTTTACTTGGCGACGTTTGCGCCACAAGAACGACCGAAAAAGCCTTTTATAACCGTGATAGTGCGGCACTTTTCGGTGAAATCGCATCAATCTTCGAAAAATGCGACGTCAAAATCGTCAATCTGGAATGTGCCTTGACCGAACGGGATTGCCCGATCAAAAAGATCGGTCCCTCTATCAAATCTCCTCTGCAAACTGCGGACGTGCTTGCATCGATCGGGGTGAATTATTGCAATCTTTCCAATAATCATTCCTTTGATTATGGCAAAAAAGGAATCGAGGATACAAAGAATGCCCTTGAGCGAGTTGGAATTCAATGGACGGGCTTTGGAGAAAACGAGGAGGATGCCAGAAAGAACCTCGTTATTGAACAAAACGGTGAGCGCATCGCTATTATAGCGGTTTCCGAGCACGAATACAACTACGCACTCCCCGACCGCATGGGCGCACGCGCGTTCGATCCGTACGATACCCTTGACGATATCCGTGCCGCAAAAGCGGAGGCAGATCGTGTCATCGTCCTCTACCACGGCGGAAAGGAATTTTCGCCTATGCCCTCTCCCCGTCTCCACAAGCTTTGTCACGCAATGGCAAAGGCGGGTGCTGACGTGATCCTGACCCAGCACAGTCATTGCATCGGTTGCTACGAAAAATTTGAAAACTGCCACATTCTTTACGGTCAAGGGAACTTCTGCTTTGTTCGCGATCCCGAGATCGTTCCACAGGATAGCAGCTTCGATTCTTGGAACAGTTGCCTTGCGGTCTTCTACGATACGCAAACACACGAAATGGAATTCAGACCGATCGTTTGCAAAAAGGATGCGAGCGGCTTGCGATTCCCAAGCGAGGAGGAAGAGAAACAAATCCTCTCCGATTTTTCCAAGCGTAGCGAGAGACTTTCGGATGGAAAATGGATTATGGATTGGAAGCAGTTCTGCATAGACATTGGCAGCAAATATCTTAAATATGCCCATTGCGAGCACGTCACCCCCAAGGAAAAGGAAATTTTTGCCCATTTCCTTGACTGCGAGGCGCACACTGACGTTTGGCGCGAGCTGTGCCAAACAATGCATTTAAGCAATGAAATCTAATAAAAAAGTGCCCGTGAAATCCACTTCACGGGCGCTTTTCTTCAAAGCTTATTTTTTTTGGATTGAATGACTCCGATAAAGTTTGGTAAAGCGATTGCAACAAACATAACAATACATCCAACCGTCTCGCGAGCGGACATCCGCTCGGAAAGCAAAATTGCAGAGGCAAGCACCGCAAAGACCGATTCCATACACATTACAAGCGACGCCATTGCCGATTCGGTGTACTTTTGTCCGATGATCTGAAGCGTATACGCAACGCCGCAGCTCATCACGCCCGCATACAGGATCGGCACTGCGGCATCAAGGATTGCGGAAACGGACGGCTCCTCAAAAATGAACATCAGAACGAATCCGATCACTCCGCAGACCGCAAACTGCACGCAGGAAAGCTTGAGTCCGTCCGCGTTTTGCGCAAACCGCTCGATCAGAAGAATGTGGACGGCAAAAGCAAATGCACAAATGAGAGCCAGCACGTCACCGAAATTGATGCTGCCAAGCTCGGCGGGATTCACGCAAAGTAAATAAAGTCCCACAGCACCGAGCGCAACGCAGATCCAGGTCAGAAGCGGCACACGCTTTCGGATAAAAAGTCCCAGGAGGGGCACAAAAAAGATATAAATTGCCGTAATAAACGCGACCTTACCGGGCGATGAATAGAGCAATGCATACTGTTGGAAATTGCACGCGACACAAAAGACCAATCCCAAAATAATGCCGTTTTTGATCGTCTTCTTATCATTTTTCCATCTTTCGGAGCGCTCCTCCAACGTCATTTTGGCACCCGTGATGCGGTCGCGCACAAGGATCACGGGGAGAAGCACCAATGCACCGAGAAGTGTACGGACACTGCTGAAGGTAAAGACACCAACGCTCTCCAATCCAACGGTCTGTGCAACAAACGCCCCACCCCAGATAAACGCGGTGATAAGCAAAATCAGCACGCCTTTAAGTTGTTTTCCATTCATAATTTGTTTCCTCTTTTTTTAACACATTGAGATTATTATACCACAAAAAGCATTTCTGTCAACATCGTTTTTAAAAAAAAGCACTTGACAATACCCTCTGTTTCCTGTATAATATTTAACTGTATGCATCACATTTTTGCGGGTGTGGCGGAATTGGCAGACGCGCAAGATTTAGGATCTTGTGTTTATTCGTGCAGGTTCAAGTCCTGTCACCCGTACCAAAAAAACGAGAGCTATCCTTGAGATGGTTCTCGTTTTTTTGATGCGAGCGATGGGTGCGCGAACTGCACTGCGTTTTTGCGTAGCAAAAAACGCCATAGCGCCGCGGAGCCATAGCGAATCTTCTCATCCATTGGAGGGTGCTTGTGCAGAGTTCAAGTCCTGTCACCCGTACCAAAAATAAGGGCATCCCATTTGGGGATGCCCTTATTTTTCGTATTGATGATAGAAAGGAGAACCTGCACGCGTTTGTTTTTGCTTGCAAAAACAAATTCGAACGCCGCTTGCAAAATTTGGGGTCTCCCCTTCACAAACGGCGGCGTATTGGCAGGGTTCAAGTCCTGTCACCCGTACCAAAAATAACGGTACCCTGTTAGGGTGCCGTTATTTTTTCGTAACAATGATAATAAATTTGAGAACTCTCAAGACTCGATCGTATTTTCCTTCCCGCGGTAAACGACAATTTTGCAGAAAAGGAATTCAAGGGCAAAGTTCATAAGCATCGTAACACCCAAAATCAAAAAGTCGTTCACGCCACGCTGCTCTGCGAAATTTCCAAGCACCGTGGAAAGCGGCGTAAAAACCGCGTAAAATCCAATCAGCTTTGCCATCGCAACCGGAATATTCGCTGCAGATTTGAACGTATACTTTCGATTCAACGTAAAATACCATATAATCGAAAGCAAACGCGACGTCAGATATGGGAGCCAATAGCTTTTGATAAAGATTTCCAGAATCGCGAACGA
>JAZQWH010000198.1:0-1690 GCA_045632205.1 Eubacteriales bacterium | reverse complement strand
CGAAATGCTGCACTCTCTCAACGGATTTGAGAACGCCGAGATCATGCGCTACGCCTATGCAATCGAATACGATTGTGCGGATCCCACGCAAATGAACGCAACGCTTGAGTTCAAGCAGGTAAAAGGACTTTACGGAGCAGGGCAATTCAACGGCACGTCAGGATACGAGGAAGCAGCCGCACAGGGCTTGGTCGCAGGCATCAACGCGGCACTCGCCCTGCAGGGCAAGGACCCCATCATTCTTGCGCGATCCGAGAGCTACATCGGTACGTTGATTGACGATCTTGTCACCAAAGGAACAAACGAGCCTTACCGTATGATGACCTCGCGCTCGGAATACCGATTGCTCCTTCGTCAGGACAACGCAGACCTTCGTCTCACACAAATCGGCTACGACGCAGGTCTTGTCACCGAGGCAAGATATGCGCAATATTTGTCCAAAAAAGCTCTCGAGGACGCAGAAAAAGAGCGGCTTGAGTCCACATACGTCTCCCCGGAGATCGCAAACGATCTTTTGATCTCAATCGAAGAAACACCGCTGAAATCAGGCGCCTCCCTCGCAGATCTTCTTCGAAGACCCGCGGTTAGCTACGAGCAACTCTCAGAAATCGACCCCGGTCGCCCCGTTTTACCGCGCTTTGCACGCCTCACAGTCGAGGTTGACATCAAGTATGCAGGCTACGCCAACCGTCAAAAAGCAGAGGTCGAGCGTTATAAAAAATTAGAGTCAAAGAAACTCCCCGAGGATCTCGATTATCATTCCATCCGAGGACTCCGACTCGAAGCAGCCCAAAAGCTCGATCGTTTCCGTCCTCTGACACTTGGGCAAGCATCACGCATCAGCGGTGTAAACCCCGCCGACATTTCCGTCCTTCTCATATATTTGGGAATCAAGTGACAGTTCTATCCAAAATTAAAACAAAAAGGAGAAAAAACTCTTGGAGTATCAAGAATTTTGTAATTTATTTACATATTTTTCCTCATTGAATAATCTAACCCCACCAAATTGCGAGCAAACGCAACGCTTTTTTAGCCTGACAAACCATCTCCTCTCCGTTAATCAAGTGACAAACTTAACCGCCATCCGAGATGTAGAAGGAGTCATCACAAAGCATTATATCGACTCACTCTTTGCCTCAGAATTCATTCCGCAGGGCGCTCGTGTCCTTGATATCGGATGCGGCCCGGGCTTCCCCACCCTTCCCTTGGCAATTATGCGCCCTGACCTCCAAATTGTTTCGCTCGACAGCACACAAAAGAAGATCGATTTTGTCGCAAGCTCCGCAAAGCTTTTGGACTTAAACAACGTCACCGCACTTTCGGCACGCGCCGAGGATCACGAGGTGATTAAAAAGCTCGGCTCGTTTGACGTTGTCACAAGCCGAGCCGTAGCGAGACTCAACATCCTATGCGAGCTCGCACTTCCGTACACAAGAATTAATGGTACTTTACTCGCGCTGAAGGCTGCCAAAACCGAGGAAGAGCTTTCCGAGGCAAGAAACGCAATCAAAATGCTCGGCGGCGGATCAACGACTGTCCATACGCGCAATTTGCGTCTGAGCGAATCCGAAGCCGAGGATCGCACACTGATCGAAATCCCCAAGCTCGCCAAAACACCGGCTCCCTATCCGCGTCCTTTTGCCGCAATCAAAAAGAAACCTTTGTAAAACTTCCCAAACACACAAAAACA
>JAZQWH010000197.1:0-27374 GCA_045632205.1 Eubacteriales bacterium | reverse complement strand
ATCGGTGCTTACGCCTGCCGAAATGCAACGCCTGTTGATACAAGCCAAATACGAAGCCGACGGCTTCTACGAGATGTTCCTGCTCGACCTATCCACGGGACTTAGAAGAGGAGAATTACTCGGGCTTCTGTGGGATGACATCAACTTCGAAACAGGCGAGCTGAAGGTAACCAAGCAGGTCAAGTTTGTGGAAGGAAAGCTGCAGATCAAGCCGCCGAAAACCAAAGCAGCCGAGCGAACGATCATCCTGCCGCCACAGCTCATAGCGGTGCTGAAGGAGTATAAGTCGAGAGTGAGATCCAAGTGGCTGTTCCCGTCGCCGTATAAACACGAGGATGTGCCACGCGATCCTTGCTCATGTAGAAAGAAGCTTGCGACGATCCTTGAGAGAGCCGAGTGCAAGCACGTGCCGTTCCACGCGCTCCGCCATACCTTCGCAACGCAGGCACTACGATACGGAATGGATGTCAAAACGCTGGCAAGCACCATAGGTCACGAAAGCGTAGAAACAACTTTGAATGTCTACTCGCATACCACCGACGAAGGAATGCGAACGGCAGCCAACCGAATCGACCGAGCGATGGGCGCGATCTCAGGCGTTACAGGCGAGAATGACGGCACGCAAGGCATGGTGGAGCAAACACCCGACACAAGACCGCAAAAGCCGCCACGCGAGAAATTTCAGCCTCGTCGGGGCAAGTACAGACGGCAGGGAACAGGCTCGATCCATCAGGTCAGCAAAAACGTGTGGGAAGGACGGTATTCGCCAATCGTCAACGGACAACGCATCACCAGAAACATCTACGCCGGCAGCATCGAAGAGTGCGAAGAAAAACTAATGCAGATGATAGCCGAGATGAAAGAGGAATATGGGATTGCATGAAAGGAGGAGAAAAATGAAGTGTCCAAAATGTAATGGTGAACTCCAAGTTATGTGTAAAAAAGAAGTTAATGATAATGCTTTGGAGGTTATCGGTATATGCGAGGACTGTTTTTACGACGGCATTTGGTTCATCGAAAAAGATGAAGAAGGAAACGTAATAAAAGAGTATGACCTAAAGAAATACTGGCACGGTTGATAACTCAAAAATTGATACACAGTAAACAAAGAAAAGGGCGGCGGAGAAATCCGTCGCCCTTGGGGAATCAGTATGTTTCAGTATTCTTTATGTTTTTCTGCGTGTCAGTGTATTTCTTTATAAGTTCGTCAACTTCTTTTAAAAACTCTTTTCTTTGAGCCATGTCAACTGATTCAAGTAAATGATATTCAAGACTAACAAGTCTAAGTGTGAACCATACATCCGTGCTTAAATTTTTAAGAAATCCAGTTAGTCTATCATTGGTTATACGGATATCTATGTCACTGGCAAATTTTAGTTCGCTGAGAATTTCACTTATCAATTTTGCGTTATCATTGTCGAAAGAACTTAGCAAATTATGTATTTCTTCTTTAGATTGAGCTTGACTTACAATAGCTTCTCTCTCAGAGATAGAATAGAATTTGTGCGTGTTTAAAATCGAAGTTGTTTCCCTGTGAAGCTGTTTGTTTAGTTCATCGTCTATATCTACAGATACTCCAACCTTTTCGATTTTTAAAAGGTAATACAATATGCAATAAACAAAGACATATGGAGAAGATAACGTTTTCTTATCTAAAATATCATGCAGTCTGTTGGTGGACATGCTGATTTTTATAGAAGAACCTTTTCCAGATATTGCTGGATACCATTTGTTAGGTTTTAGACTTTTGTCAAGAATTTCTTCTTCTGTCAAAGCTTCATTGGCGTTAATACGTTGTAAAAGTATTTCGCGAGTTGTGTTCAAAGAAATAATTTTATCATTGAGAAGATCAACTAATGGTTCTGGAATAGGGATGTGTCTATAAACAGTATCAAAATTTGTAAACCAAATTTCCTCGTCAATTTCAGTTTTCGAATATTTAATTTGAAGAGAAGCATAAATCTGTTCCCATATTTCGGTTTTTTTATAATCGTTGCCCAAAATAAAGGAGAAAATTGATTCAACCGTTTCTAATTCAATGTTTTTTACTTCTTGTTTTTCCAACTTTGAAACATAGCCAGGAGTCTTGCCTAAATGTTCAGCAAGATCTTTGGATTTGATGCCTGTTTGCATGCGCAACATTTTAATAGTATCTGCAAGCCTGTCAGTAACAACTATTTTTGGCATAAAAAGAACCTCCTAAAAAAGGATAGTCTATTATATCATATATTTTACGCATTGTCAAGTAATTTCGCGAAAATATTAAAATTCAATAAATTGAATAAAAATATTGGAAATATATTGACAAGCGAGCGAACGTATGATATAATACTATTGTCGATTGAGGAGGCGATTTTTGCGAGTGGATTTCGACTCTTTGAGGTGATGATTACAGGCAAAAAGAAACAGCGTTTTGGCTGGTATCCAAAACGCTGTATGATTGTCTACATAGCATCAATTTGAGATTTTCTTGAGCCATGTTTCCACAGACAGGATCATTATACCATACTTGATTTCAAAAATCAAGTACTAAATCTTAAAAATGCGACGTTGTCAATTTTCTTTGTGTTTGTTTTCAAATAATAGAACACGAGGTATGACGAGATGATGTACGTTACCAAAATTAAGATGAAGCAGGGATGCTACTACTCCTCGAACTTGGTTGAAATAGACCAACTCTATATAACGGGGTGTGATAATCCTGGCTACTTCAAGAAGGCAGTTATCCACGATTATGTCAAGGAAAATCCCGGCAGCATAAAAGTGGACAGATATCCGTATCCAGTAGTTATTGATGCGGTCAGTGTAAATGGAGAGAAGTATGTTCGATCCTCGCCCAACGGTTACACTCACGATAATTTACTGGATCTGCCGAGAGAGGCTGGTTGATTATGGCAAGTGTGAAAATCAAAGGCTTTGATACGGACAAGTTGCTACGTGAGATCAAGAAGGACATTGAGAAGGATTTGAAGAAAAATCCGGAAAAGGTACTCGATTCTCATGTAGGCGACATAATTGACGGAGATTGCCCGAAATGCGGCAAAACCACGATTAAGATACTAACCAAAGGACAGGCTAAATGCACTAAGTGTGGATGCGTGTCCAAGGTGGATCTCAAAGTCAGCTACAAGTAATACAGAGCAGGCAAGTTTATGTGGATACCAGGCGCATAAACTTGCCTGTTTTGGGGCTATATTTCTCCGCAAGTGGTCAAACATGTGGTCAAAGGCGAAAAATGGGCTTGTTCACCCCCGAAAGCAGGGAAGAACAAGCCCATTTTATTTGTTGCGAAAACACGAGATTTCAAGAGATTAAGCGAGGAAATAAAAGAAAATCGGAGGCTCGATTGAACCTCCGATTTTGGTCTGAGTGACAAGACTTGAACTTGCGGCCTCTACCACCCCAAGGTAGCGCGCTACCAGCTGCGCCACACCCAGATGTCTTTATGCGACTTTGATATTATACCACTTGTTTCTTCATTTGTCAATACCTTATTTGAAAAAAATAAAATATTTTTGAGAATATTTTTAAAACCGATTTGTATCGCTAAATTGTATGGTTTTGTCATCCTTACGCACTCTGTTCTTTATCCATTTTCAGGGCTTACTCCAAAAATTAAGTGACGTTCCGCTGCGAGCCTATCTTTTATTCTGCCTTTTTCGGTATTGAATGGGCGATACACCCCAATATTGCTTGAACATTTTAGAAAAAAGAAGTGCATCATCATATCCCACAGATTTTGCAATCAACGCAACGTCACTCTCTGTTTCTGTAAGCAAAAACGCTGCACGCTTCATTCGGACCCTTTGCAAATATTGCTTTGGCGAGAGTCCGAGCTGTTTGACAAAGAGTGTTCGCATATAATTTTTGTTCAAATAATATTTTTTTGCAATTTCTTCCATCGTAATCCGTTTGTCGTAGTTCTCATCGATAAAATTCATGATAGACGCTACGTGATGCATTGGCTTGCTTTGCACTGTCGGTGGGTGCCTTTTTTCTGCGAGCAAAAGAAAAATCGCGTTTGCAATGAGCCGTCCGGCATCCAAGCGATTCAACGCGGATAGCGTTTGATAAAGCGATAGAATCTGAAAAAGCAGTTCTGATCTTGCAAACGGTACGGCCGTTATGCCATGACCGAAGCCATGCTCCTCAAACGCTTTTTTGATCTCCTCTCCCTTGATTCTGATATAAATATAGCTCCAAGGATCGCTCGGGGAGGGGTAATAATGCATTCTGTTATTCTTAAACGATAAAATGGCAGTGTTCTTTGTAATTCTTTTTCCATTGATATATCCTTCGCCGGATATTACAAAGTGGATCACCGCATAGGGAATGATGCTATCAACCTTTTCCTTGTCGGGCGCACATTGCTCAAATGCCATGTCCGTGGCGTAAATATCATACATGTCATCGCCTCCTTTGATAGTGTTATTATAACATAAAATACTGTTGTTTTGCAATAGGAAAAGCGTGATTATATGATACAATAAAAAATAAGCAGCAAAAGATTGTAAAAAGGAGGCGAGGTTTTATGGAATATATCTGCAGGTGCGGAAAAATATCGGCAAGGAATAAAATTACCTATCGGGAAGATGCGAGAGAAATTGAAGCCGGTGTAACGGAATATCGCTTTTGCTTTTCTTGGGATGCAGAAAAAGCACGGGCAGACAGTGATGTGCTTCATATCTCGATGCTGCATCCTGCTTTTTCCTGCCGCAATCGATGGAATCCGTTGAGCGGTCCCTCCAGAAAGTTAGATGCGGTTTGGAGAAACACGGTTCGTGAAACAAAGCTCAGTACGGGTGCGCCCGTCGTGTGTATTTTTAATACGGATGACCGAAATACCTACACGGTTGCAGTGAGTGAAATCTTGAAGAGCGTTAAGGTGAATGCGGGACCTGACGAGGGCGGTGGAGTGGAATGCGTGATCTCAATTCCGATGGCGCAATTTCACGAGGCAAAGGAATACGTCCTTCGGATTCGCATTGATACCCGTTCGATTCCATACTACGAGGCGTTAGACGACGTGCGCGCGTGGTGGGAGGATGTGAACGGGATCGTTCCAATGCCCGTCCCCGAGCAGGCGCGTTTGCCTATGTATTCCTCTTGGTATGCCTACCACTACGCGATTTCGGATTCCGTCATAGAAGAGGCTTGCAGACAGGCAAAAGCATTGGGGCTTGAGGGGATCATCGTGGATGACGGTTGGCAGATCGAGCAAGCGGCGCAGGGTTATGCGTATTGCGGAGATTGGGAGATCATGCGGTCAAAATTTCCTGATATGAAGGCGCACGTAGCGCGTGTTCACGAAATGGGAATGAAATACATGATGTGGTTCAGCGTGCCCTTTGTCGGTATTTATTCCAAGAATTACAAACGCTTTGAGGGAAAATATTTGGGCGGCATCAGAAGCAATGCACAGGTATTAGACCCTCGGTATCAGGACGTTCGCGTTTTTCTTGCCGATATTTATGAACGGTTTGCGCGGGAATACGATCTTGACGGACTAAAGCTGGATTTTATTGACGAGTTCGCAATTCCAACAGGGGATACGGTCAAGCCCGAGATGGATTATACCTGTGTGCAGGAGGCGGTTTCTGCTCTGCTGACCGAGGTCAAGGATCGGTTGATTGCGTTTAAGCCCGATTTTATGATTGAGTTCAGACAAAATTATACGGGACCCGGTATGCGTCGCTTTGGCAATATGTTCCGCGTTGGGGATTGCCCTTGTGACGGCTACAGCAATCATATCGGCATTGCGGATATCCGATTGCTTGCGGGTAACAGTGCCGTGCATTCGGATATGGTTCTTTGGAATACCGAGGAACCGATCGAGGATTCCGCACTGCAGTTGCTTGATTGCTTGTTTGGCGTGTTACAATATTCGGTACGCATCGAGGAACAGGACGAAACGCATCTGAGAATGTCCGCGTTTTGGATCGGTTTTATGAAGGCGCACAGGAGGCTTTTGTTGGAGTCGAAATTTATTCCCGAGGAGCCGCAAAATATGTATCCGCTGATTACGGTACAGGACGGCACCGAGGCACTGTCCTGTGTCTATGCGAGAGACCGTGTAGTGACTATCCCCGCGTGCGTGCGTCATTTCTACGTTGCGAATGCGACGCGATGTGATTACGTCTTGCTTCGTAGCCGTGCAAAGGGGAATATCCGAATCACCGTACGAAATTGTATGGGAGAGCTTCTGACGCAGTGCAATCTGCGCGCAGGGCAGGGCATTGATTGCATTGACGTTCCCGTGGCTGGAATTTTGGAATGCAATATTGAATCAGAATAAGAAAAAAAGAACGTGGGGAAGCTTTTGCTTCTCCACGTTCTTTTATAACCAGCGTTATATCAAACGGTACAATTATTTGTACTTGCGCTTTCTTGCTGCTTCAGACTTCTTCTTGCGCTTTACGCTCGGCTTCTCATAGTGCTCTCTCTTGCGAAGCTCAGTGAGGATGCCGGAACGGGCGGTAACACGCTTAAAGCGACGGAGTGCGCTGTCGAGAGACTCGCCTTCCTTGACTCTGATTTCTGCCATCTATATCCCTCCCTCCGCTGGTAACAAGATACAATAACATCGTGGAACGTTACATTCCAAAGAAATTATCTTTTGATATTATACACGATTTTGCCTGTAATGTCAAGACCTTTTTTTCTTTTTTTTTGTCTTTTTTTGAAAAAGTTAAAACGAAAGGATTTTGGGAGCATATGGAGGAGAAATCCGCTCCGACGTGCTCATTTTGGGGCTTTTGCTTGGCTTTTGCGTGCGTCAAGCCGGGGCAGATCGGATCTGATTGCCGAGTGCAGGCATTCTCTCAATCGGGTTACCTCATCATAGTGCTCCTCACCGTATTTCCGTACGGTGGATACCGTCGCGTCGGATAGAATGATGACGTAAAGTCCCGATTGAAGATCTGCGAAGATAGACTGTCCTGTGTGACCGCCGTGTCCGATCGATCCGCTTGCAAAAAGCTTGCCTGTTTGTGTATATCTTTGATCGACGTACAAAAATCCAAGCCCTCTGGATTGGCTCATCCCCGCCGTTTGGTTTTGGATCGCGTTGGAAAAGGTCTCAGCGCGAAGCAGGGGAGCGCCTCGTCTTTGCAGAAATCCGACGTATTTCGTAACGTCTGCAAGATTGGAAAAGAGCCCCGCATTTCCCGCGACACCGCCCAGAAAACGGCAATTGTTGTCATTGACGATCCCACGCATCGCCTCGTCCGTATTGGCGTTGACAGCGTCTTGGCGTCTTGGGGGGAGGAAGGACGAATCGAACAGACCGAGCGGCTTTGCAACCAATTGCTCAAAGGCTTCGTTGAGCGGCATCCCGAATATTTTTTCGAGGAGTTTTCCGAGCAGAATGTACCCGGGACAGCTATACCGCACGTCGGAGCCGATCTCGATATCCGACGGGATCTCAAGGATCTTCTCAGCAATGTTGGCATACGTATTGCCGTCCTGCCTCAGATTTTTATATCCGATCCCCATTTTGTGCGTCAGCAGATGACGAACGGTCAGCGGCTTGGAGGTGGGATAAAAACGGTTGACGGGATCCTCAAGTGAGAGCAAGCCTCGGTCAAGCGCGATCAGCGCCAGCGTGGTCGTTACCATAATTTTGGTAACGGATGCCATATCAAAGAGCGTTTTTTCGTGAACGTCTCCGCGGAAGGCATCGTAGAGAATACGGTCGCCCATTCCGACGCGGACAGCTATATGAGTGACGGTGCTGCGTTCGACGGCCTCGTCGATCATCCTGTTCAAATTATGCATAGAAATCTCAAATTGCTTATTTACAGTAAAATTTCTTGGATCGGAGCGCTTGAAAAGTCGACGGTAAATTGCGTTTGCTTGCCATCCCTTGCAATGCGGAAGGGTACGCATTTGCCGTATCCCTGAACGGTGATTCGATCCCGTGCGACGGAAAGCACCTCGCCCTCCTCGCTCTCTGCCCACGCCGCGATTTCGTTTTGCACGACACATTTGAGCATCACGCCGAAGGGCACAGAAACGTCGTATCGGTTTTCACCGACAAGAAGGCTTGCGTGGCGCAACGGCAACGGGTCCTTGTACCAATCCACCGCGAGGAAATAGACGTGCGAGGATCCGTCATCCTGACGGTAGAGGGCGAATTCCACGTCCTCTGCAGTCTCTGCCCAGGTCTGCTCGTTGGCAGTCGCCTCACGGATGAGTGCTTGGAGCGTGCGGGTGTAATCCTCGCAAATGGCTTCTGCGGCGGGATATTCCTTGACGTTGTAGAGCAGGATCTCTCCCTTGCCGACACGGTAGCGGCAGAGCAGGGGAGCACCGCTGTCGGTGCGTGCGAGGATCTCGTCGGGAGCCTGTGCGTTTTTGCATACGGTTACGGGCTTTCCGTTTACGGTGTCTGCCGCAAAGTGGGGTTCGCCGTCTGCAAAGGAAAGCGCGCAGGGGAAAAAGCTGAGATCACCTTTCCGAATTTTCTCCATATCGCCGGTTTCGGTGAGGTGAGCGCGCGTGAGCAGGAGCCTTCCGCCGTTTTTGACGTACGCGGTCAGCTTCTCTGCGTCCTCTGCCGTGCAACGGTTATAGGCGAGGAATGCCATCAGGCGGTAGTCATCCCATACACGCTCACCGATCTCTACGGGAATGAAGTCGGGTTGACCGTACGGAGTGCCCGTATAGTAGCCCGGCTCTGTATCCGTGGGGCAATCGTGCGCGTAAACGTGCTTGACAGGATCGCAAAGCGGGTAGAAGGATTTTATGAGATCCCAGCTATCCTCCGCCGCGGTTTGCGGGATATGGAAGCCCCACGTTTTGTTTTTGCCAAAGAAGGTGGAGCCGTCGTCACGTCCGTGCAAGATCGCATAAGGCGTGTGGAATTTACCCGTACGGCTGTGCGATTGAACGTAGCTGTAGAAATCCTGCTGCTCCTTCAGATGCTCGAGACAGGT
The DNA here is from genome assembly GCA_045632205.1 of Eubacteriales bacterium. Classification (GTDB taxonomy): domain Bacteria; phylum Bacillota; class Clostridia; order Oscillospirales; family CAG-272; genus UMGS1865. The sequence goes on along the minus strand of JAZQWH010000197.1, from coordinate 18,438 downwards.
CTTGCCAAAGCGGTGGAACCAGACGTAGTATTCCTCCATTCTCCAAAGGCCCTCCTCGGTGTTGATGTCGGTGGCACCGAGCATATAGGAGGTGTAGAGAGCGAGACGGTAGCGGCGCGCGTGCTCGACCCGATCAATCGGCTGTGATGACCATTGGAGCGCGTGATGGACACCGTACGTTTTCATATCTGCTGATTTTGCATATCCGCGCAGGAAGGACATAATGGGCTCCATCGAGCTGTACATCGTTTCCGCACCAAGCCAGGTAAAGCCTGCTTCTCCGAAGTATTTGAAGGTTGCGGCAGGGCCTGTGTGACGCGTATCGGGTGCTCGACGTACCTGACGGACGCGCTCGATCGACATCCTCCGCGCTTCCTTATAGTCGTGGGGGATGAGAGTGCGATCGGTAAAGCGATAGAATTTGTCCTCGTTATAGACGTACACGAGGGGAAGTTTGAAGGAGGACGTATGATCCGGATCCTCCTGCGCCGCCATTTGCATCAGGTTTGTGAATTGCTCGTTTGTGGAGACGGCGGCGATATTTCCAAGCCCCCAATAGTAGGAGGCACCGTCCCATTCGTGCATCTGCCTGCCAAGATAGCCCTTGCCCGCAAGCATTTCCTCGTCCGGCTGCGTGCAAAGTCCGGGAACCTCTCTTCCGTCTGCCATCAGAACGTATTTAAGATCCAACTCGTTGAACAGACGGATCACCCATTTCCACATCGGTTTGTTGAGCGTACGTGTGCCCGACCAACGGTAGGTGGGGCGGATGGTGACGAGATCTCCCACGTGGTTGGAGAGATACCAGGAGAGGTATTCCTCGGTGGAGGCATCGTCCTGATGAACGTAGACCATATCTCCCGTACCCGTGATCACGCGGTCCTCCTCGCGGTGCAGAATTGCGTCGACCGATCCCTCGACCGTAAGCTTCCCGCATTGGAGACGGAACGCCGCGTCTGTGGCGGGAGCGGTGCAGGAAAGAAGGATTCCGTGCAGTCCCGCTTCTTCAAAGTGATATTCCTTTTGACAGGTGAGTGCGGGGGAGAGAGAGGTGACCTTTACGCGCGTGTTGGCGCGCTTGGTGCGTACAAGCACACGGGCATATCCGCCGACGTGCGCGATTTTGGAGACCGAGATCAGAGAAAGCGCGGCATCGGGCTGCTCGATGATGCCCGCCTCGTAGATGGTGTAGGGGGTTGGCTCGTGATAATCGGAGATCAACTCGTACGAGATCTCATTCTGCTCACGGAGGAGCTTGCGAGGGAGATCGATAGACCACTCGGAATGCCTGTGAGAGCGCTCGAAGATCTCACCCTCAAAAATTTTTTTACCGTTGAGACGGACACGGAACTCGGGCCATTCCTTGCGGCTGAGGTACTGCGCACTCCACTCAAAATCGGGCTTGCCCTGTACGGGTTCACCAAAGCAAGGGAGCAAATTGTGCGTCCCGTCGGTCAAAAAAGGTGCTTCAAAATAGCATTCTCCAACGTAGTGCACGCCTTCAATAAACACGCCGACCTGAGCGGTGTCGTCGTCAAGGAAAACGTCGCGGCAAAGCTCGGTTTGCGCATACGTTCCCGTGGGAATGGGAATGACGTAGGTCTCGTCGGGCGGAAGCTCGATGGAGCGCGGGTTGATGCCGTCCTTTTTCTTGCGGACGTCGATGCGCATCTGCAAAAAGCCACCCTCGCACAGCGTCAGCTCCTTCGCGCTGACACGTACGCCCAGCCTCCAATTGCTCAGACGGGGAAGCACCTGCGTGTAGCTGATGCGGAGCGGATCGGTCCACAGAATTTTTTTGTAGATACGGCGCAGGTAGTCCTCACTTCTTTTAGAGGAGAAATTCAGGCAGTAGCGATCGTGGACGGCGTGTGCTTGATCGAGCGCATCCGTGAGCGTGTGGTACTGAGCGGGGCCGTCAGGCTCGTCCTTCCACCAATAGCATTGCTCGCTTTCACCCGTTGTGAAAAGACGGTATTTTTTATCCGCCTTTGGCTCTGCAAAAAAAGAAAACGAAGCGCGGTTGCCTCCCACGCGAATCGTGGTGCCGCAATCGCCTCCGTCGTAAAACTGCTTGTAGGTCTCAAAGCTCATCTCTCTACCTCCTATGTCGTTTTGGTGTTAGGATTATTATAGCATACTCGGTTTTTTTGTCAATACATTTTTTCGTTTTTTTTACACAAAAGTGGATTTATGGTGTATAATAAAAACATCAAAGAAAAAGGAGAAAAAAAGATGCTTGAGGTTGGAATGAAGGCTCCCGATTTTGCGCTGAAGGACAAGGACGGACGGGTGGTATCTCTTTCGGAGCTGCGCGGAAAGCGTGTGGTTTTATATTTTTATCCAAAGGACAATACGCCGGGATGTACGCGCCAGGCGTGCGCCTTTGCAGGTGCCTACAAGGGCTTTTTGGAGAAAAACGTGGAGGTCGTCGGAATCAGCCGCGACAGTGTGGCATCACACGTCAAATTCGCGGAAAAATACAAGCTTCCGTTTATTCTGCTTTCCGATCCCGAGCTGCAGGCAATTGAGGCGTACGGTGTCTGGCAGGAAAAGAAGCTTTACGGCAAGGTGAGTATGGGTGTTGTACGCACCACCTTCGTCATCGACGAGAACGGCATCATCGAGCGAGTGATGCCAAAGGTCAAGCCCGATACCAACGCGGCAGAGATTCTGGCGATGATTTGAGAGGGGATTTTTATGACGACCTTAGAAAAATCGATGACCTCGACGGTTTACGTGGTACGCGACGGTCGGGTGCTGTTACATATTCATAAGAAATTCAACACGTGGTTTCCGCTCGGCGGACACGTGGAGCCGTGGGAGCTTCCGCACGAGGCGGCGATCCGTGAGGCGCGTGAGGAGGCAGGTCTTGCCATCACGCTGATCTCCACCGAAATTGCTCCGCCTATCGACGTCGGTCGCGTTGTGCGCATTCCCGCACCCTTTTGCCTTTACGGTGAGGAGGGAAGGGAGGAGGACTACTTTGATTTTATTTACGTTGCCTCGGCAGAGAATGACGTGCTAAGTCCAAACGATGACGAAAGTCACGAATTTCGTTGGTTTTCAAGGGAAGAGCTGGTTTCCTCCGAGGTCAAGCCGCATATCAAAAATACCGCGCTTGCGGTGTTGGACTTCCTGGAACGAAAATAAAAAAGGAGACGGTGTCTCCTTTTTTATTGCGTCAATTCCCGAAGCAATGCCTCACAGCCATCCAAAATATCGCGGTAGGTGACGTCAAAGCGATCGGTGTACCACGGATCCGCGACGTCTCCCGGACGCGAGGTGTAGTCCATAAGACGTTTGATTTTGCTTTTGGGGTCGCCGCCGAGCAGGCGGTGCATATTTCGGATATTGGCGGAATCCATACCGATGAGCAGATCGTAGGCTTCGTAATCATCCCTTTGCAGCTGTCTTGCGCGCTTTCCCTCGCACGAGATTCCGTGACGTGCCAGCTCAGCTTTTGCGGGAGGATAGACAGGATTGCCGATGCCGTTCCAAATTTCCTCTGTGCTGGTGGCGCAAGAGGAGATCAGAAATTCCGATTCGCATCCTGCCTTTCTTGCAAGGTCGCGGAAAATAAATTCCGCCATAGGGGAACGGCAGATGTTTCCGTGACAAACAAAAAGAATCCTTTGCATTTTTTGCACTCCTTGCTCGTAAAATCTGTCTTATCATACCACAAATCTGTCTTTTTTTCAAGAATATTCGGAATTTATAAAGAAAAATTTACTTTATCTCTTGCTATTTTTCCGTTTTATGATATAATAATAGCATTATGATCAAAAAAGGAGTATTTTCATGGAGCGTGAAAAATTAGGAAGCCGACTTGGCTTTATCCTGCTCAGTGCGGGATGTGCGATCGGCGTGGGTAACGTATGGCGTTTTCCCTATATGGTTGGACAGAGCGGAGGCGGTGCATTCCTCCCCATTTATTTCTTCTTCCTCATCGTAATGGGACTTCCCATTATGGTTATGGAGTTTTCTCTCGGACGTGCGAGCCGCAAGAGCATTGCGTGTATGTATGACGAGCTGGCTCCCGCAAAGACCAAATGGAAGTATCACGGCTATTTCGCACTTGCGGGTAACGTGATCCTGATGATGTTCTACACGGTCGTATCGGGATGGATGCTCAATTACTTCGTTTCGACCGCAACGGGCAAGTTTGAGGGAATGGATACCGCAGCCGTATCGAGTGCCTTTGGCGAGCTGCTCGGCGATCCGCTTGAGCTGACGATTTATATGGGTATTGTCGTTGTGTTCGGTGCGTTCGTTTGTTCCTTCCGTCTGCAGAACGGCGTGGAGCGTATCAGCAAATATATGATGGTCGCGCTTCTTGTCATTATGGTCGTGCTGGCAATTCACGGCTTTACGCAGGACGGCGCGGGAGCAGGACTTGAATTCTACCTCAAGCCCGACTTCTCCAAGCTTTCGGGTCAGGTTGTGGTCGACGCGATGAATCAGGCGTTCTTTACGCTCTCTCTCGGTATCGGCTCGATGGCGATCTTTGGAAGCTATATCGGCAAGGAGAGATCCCTGCTCGGCGAATCGGTCAACGTTGTGGTTCTGGATACCTTCGTGGCGTTCGTTTCGGGTCTGATCATTTTCCCTGCCTGCTTTACCTTCGGAGTTGAGCCCGGCGCAGGCCCCGGACTGATCTTTGAGACGCTGCCCAACGTGTTCAATAATATGTCCGGCGGACGGATCTGGGGTAGCTTGTTCTTCCTCTTTATGACCTTCGCGGCATTTACCACGATCCTTGCGGTGTTCGAGAACATCATTTCCTGCATCCGCGATCTCACGGGTTGGGGTCGCAAGAAGACCTGTCTGATTACAGGTGTTTCTCTGTTTGTGCTTTCGATGCCCTGCGTGCTTGGCTTCAACGTTCTCGCGGGCATTCAGCCTCTCGGCAAGGGCACGGGAATTATGGATCTCGAGGATTTCATTGTCAGCAACTGTCTCCTGCCTCTCGGCTCTCTGACCATTCTGCTCTTCTGCACGTGGAGTAAGTCCTTCGGATGGAATAAGTTTACGGAAGAGGCGAACACGGGTAAGGGCTTGAAGATGAAGAAATGGATGCGCGGATACGTTACCTACGTTCTGCCGCTCATTATCATTGCACTCTTTGTCATCGGTATTGTTACCAAGTTTATGTAAAAAAATTGCGCGTCCGAGTGATCGGACGCGCTTTTTTTAGTAGACGTAGGTAGAATTTTTTTGCAACACGTGCTTTTTCAGGGAGAAAAAGTAGTAACGACGGACGAGGTAGACGTTTGGAAGCTCCTCGCGGAAGGTCGTGTAAAATCGGCTCTTGAAAATCCCCTTGCCGCTGAGCCAATAAGGAGAGAGCAAAACGATCGCGTATCGTCCGTTTTTCGTAAGATCCTCTGCGTTTTTTGCGAGAAAGGGGTTTTCGCGCTTGGAGAGAAAGCAGACACAGACGGCGCGATCGGCAAGCTTTTTGCGGAGATAGCGGTTGCTCCTGCGGGATTCGATCCGCGCGGTAAGCAGGACACCGAGCGTGAAGGCAATCAGGAGCGGGAGGAGGATCAAAAAAAGAACGGTGGAGAGGATGACCAATGCCCCTGTCTGGAGAAGGGTGAGAAGCACGGTTGCGATCTTAATGATCAAAGCGACCGTGCGAAGCCTTCGAAAATAAGAGACTCCGCTTTTCCAAGCCCCATAAATGCCCGTGCGTCGAAATTCGGACAGTATGAATCCGAGGAAAAAGCGGTGGGTGGTCAGACGGCGGTTTTCCTGCGATTCCGCACAGATCGCTCGTGCCGCTTCAGTCGTCTGCTTCATCGGTCGGGAAAACCGCGCGTCGCAGAAGGAGACAGAGCGCGCAAACGGGCAGGCAGAGCAAAAACCAAAGAAGAGAAAAGGGGAAGCAGATCTGTCCCAGGAGATTGTAGGGCAGATCGCTGTAATCCCAAACGTTGAGACCGAACCCGAGATTGACGATACACCCTGCCAAAAATTCAACGGTGGTGATCACCGATGCACCAAGCAATGCACGCAGGACAAGTGCGGTGTCGGAGAAGCGCTCGTTGAGACGGTAGAGGATGAGGAAGGTGACACCGCCGCAGAGCATCATACTCCAATGGGAGTAGCCGCGGTAGATCAGCTCGATGCAATAGTATCCCAATCCTCCTACGAGCAGAAGGAAGGGGATTTCAATCAGCTTTTGCGCAAATGCGGGGACTTGAGAGGGGGACTTCATCTTTTTTTGTTCCTTTCTTATGGGCTTTCGATTGAAGTATTGCCAATTTTACAAAAAAAATGCAAAAAGCTATTGTAAACGCGAGCTTTTTTTGCTATAATATAATGTAATTGTAAAAGTAATCGATTTGCGGTGTGCGGCACGTACCGACCGTCGCAAGGATCGATGGGAGGAATTGACATGAGTGAAAAGTTTTATATGACAACCGCCATTGCTTACGCGTCGCGTAAGCCCCACTTCGGAAACACCTACGAGGTGATCGCCAGCGATGCGATCGCGCGTTATCGCAGAGCGTGCGGCAACGACGTTTTTTTCTGCACGGGTACCGATGAGCACGGTCAGAAGATCGAGAATCTTGCAAACGAGCAGGGAATTACGCCGAAGGCATACGTAGACGGCGTTGCGGGGGAGATCCGCGGTATCTGGGATAAGATGAACTCCAGCTACGATTATTTTATCCGCACGACCGACGATTACCACGAAAAGGCAGTGCAGAAGATCTTCCGCAAGTTCTACGAAAAGGGAGATATCTATAAAGGACATTACGAGGGCTGGTATTGCACGCCCTGCGAATCCTTTTTCACCGCGACGCAAGCGGTAGACGGCAAGTGCCCCGATTGCGGCAGACCCGTTGCACAGGCGCAGGAGGAGGCATACTTCTTCAAGATGAGCAAATATGCCGACCGTCTGATGAAGCATATCGAGGAGAACCCCGATTTCATTCAGCCCGAGCTGCGCAAGAAGGAGATGGTGAATAACTTCCTCAAGGCAGGTCTGCAGGATCTTTGCGTTTCCCGCTCCTCCTTTACCTGGGGTATTCCCGTCGATTTTGATCCCAAGCACGTGGTTTACGTTTGGCTCGATGCGCTGACCAACTATATCACCGCTCTCGGTTACGATCCCGACAAGAGCTTCGAGGAGCAATCCGAGCATTTCCGTAAGTATTGGCCTGCAGACGTGCATATCATCGGCAAGGATATTTTGCGCTTCCACACCATTTATTGGCCCATCTTCCTTATGGCGCTCGATCTGCCTCTTCCCAAGCAGGTGTTCGGTCATCCGTGGTTCAATTTCGGTATGGATAAGATGTCCAAATCCAAGGGCAACGTCATTTACGCAGATAAGCTTGCCGAGCATTTCGGTGTGGACGGAGTCCGTTATTACGCACTCTCCGAGATGCCCTTTGCAAGCGACGGATCGATCACCTATGAGGCGGTCATCAAGCGTTATAACACCGATCTTGTAAACAACCTCGGCAACCTGGTCAAGCGCACGCTTGATATGAACAAAAAATACTTTGCAAAGATCGTCCCCGCGCCCGCAGGCGAGGAGGGAACCGATGCGGAGCTGAAGGCGGCTTGCGCGGATGCATACGCGAAGATGCGCGCGCATATGGACACCTACCACGTGGCGGATGCGCTTGAGGTCATTTTTGAGATGCTCAGCCGTGCAAACAAGTATATCGACGAGACAACTCCCTGGACGCTTGCAAAGGATGAAGCAAACCGCGCACGCCTCGGAACCGTTCTTTACAACCTGATGGAGGCGATCCGTTGGGGCGCTGTGATGCTCCGTCCCTTCATTCCCGCAACTGCAGAGGAAATCCTGGATGAGCTTGCAACCGACAAGCGTGACTTTGATTCGCTTGGCGCGTTCGGCGGTATGGTATCCGGCGTTGAGACGGGAGATTCCAAGGTTCTGTTCGCTCGCGTGGACGAGGAGAAAAAGCTTGCCGAGTTTGAGGCGGAGCGCCAGGCGATGATCGCAGCTGCAAAGGCAGAGGAGGCGCCCGAAAAGCCCGAGGGCTGCGCATTGATCGGAATTGAGGACTTTATGGGAGTCGAGCTGCGCACTGCAAAGGTTCTCGCGTGCGAGAAGGTTCCGAAGGCGAAGAAGCTTTTGAAGCTTCAGGTCGATCTCGGCTACGAGAAGAGACAGGTCGTTTCGGGAATTGCAAAATGGTATGCACCCGAGGATCTGATCGGTAAGAAGATCATTCTTGTGGCAAATCTCAAGCCCGCAACGCTTTGCGGCATCGAATCCAACGGTATGATCCTCGCTTCGGGTGAGGAGACAGTGCGCGTGGTATTCCTCGCGGACGATACGCCCTTGGGTGAGAGAGTCAGATAATTTTACTTGACGTGGGAAGGCCTTTGCGCAAAGGGCTTTCCCACGAGTTTCATTTTTTGAGGAGGAGGAGTGGGTATATGAAAATAACGGTTATCGGATGTGGACGTTGGGGCTCGCTGATTACGTGGTATCTGGATCGACTTGGACATGAGGTGACGCTTTACGGTCGTGAAACCTCTCCTCATATGAAACGGTTTTTGGAAACAAGATGTAACGATTTGCTTTCTCTCTCCGAGCGTGTTGCCTTATCTACCTCGCTCCGATGCACAGAGGATGCGGAGGTGATCGTGATCTCAATCAACGCACAGGGGCTTCGCGCGCTGATGGAGCGGGAATTGGCACCCTTGGGGCTTCATCGCAAAACGTTTGTGCTTTGTATGAAGGGGATTGAGGTCGAAACGGGAAAGCGACTGTCGGAAATCGCTACGGAAACGAGTGCCGATGACAATCGGGTTGCCGTTTGGCTGGGACCGGGACACGTGCAGGAATTTTTCGCAGGAATCCCGAACTGTATGGTGATCGACAGTGCAGATGAGCAAACCAAGGAGATGCTCGTGCATGCGTTTTCGGGAGATCTGATCCGTTTTTACTACGGACAGGATCTGATTGGAAACGAGATCGGAGGGGCTGCAAAGAACGTGGTTGGAATTGCCGCAGGATTTCTTGACGGCTTGGGCTTGTCTTCGCTCAAAGGTGCTCTGATGAGCCGTGGTACCCGTGAGATTGCGCGATTGATCGAGGCAATGGGAGGAAATCCGATTTCGGCTTACGGTCTGTGTCATCTTGGTGATTACGAGGCAACGGTGTTTTCAAAATTTTCTCATAACCGTGCGTTTGGTGAGGATTTTGTACAGGGAAAGACATTCACCAAGCTTGCGGAGGGCTATGAGACGGTGCGTGCGCTGCGTGGGCTTGCCGAAAAATACAAGGTCGAGCTTCCGATTTGCGATGCCGTATATGCCGTTTTGTATGAGCAGAAAAATGCAAGGGAAGCCTTGGAAGAGCTGTTTACCAGAAGTATTAAAAAGGAATTTTGATTATGCAGGGGATTTTTGATTCGCACGCGCACTATTTTGACGCGCGATTTGAAAGAGAATATGAAGGTGGCGCAGAAGCGATCCTTGCACAGATCATGCCGGATCCTGTGTCGCATATCCTGAACGTGGGCACCGATATCCGCACCTCAAAGCTTGCGATCGCCCAGGCAGGACTCTATGAGGGAATGTATGCCGCAGTCGGGATCCACCCCGGAGACTGTCATTATCTGCCCGATGAGGCGGCAGCGCTTGCAGAATTGGAGCGGATGATCTCGAATGAAGATGAGAGACGTGACCGCAAGATCGTGGCACTCGGAGAGATCGGTCTGGATTATCACTTTGAGGCATACGGCGAGATCCCGATGGACCGTGCAAAGGAAATGCGCTTTTTTGAGGCGCAGATGAAGCTGGCGGAGCGATACGGGCTTCCCGTCATCATTCACGATCGGGAAGCGCACGGGGATTGCTTTGAGACGGTGCTTCGCTATCCAAACGTGAGAGGTGTATTCCATAGCTATAGCGGAAGTGCCGAGCTGGCACGGGAGCTGACGCGGCGCGGATGGTATATCTCTTTTTCGGGAACCCTGACCTTCAAGAACGCGGAGCGCGTCCGCGCGGCGGCAAGAGAGGTTCCGCGTGACCGCCTTCTGATCGAGACCGATGCCCCGTATCTCGCCCCCCATCCGATGCGCGGCAGACTGAATCATTCGGGGCTGCTCGTTCACTCGCTTGATACGCTTGCCGAATTGTGGGAATGCACGCCGGATGAGGCTGCACTTTTGACGGCACAAAATGCGAAAAAACTCTTTGATATTGTGTAATTTATACAAAAAACTGCGGTTGATTTCTACAATCAATCGTATAAAAAGTTGAAAAAACCTATTGAAAAAATACCGTTCATAAGATATAATAAAAGAAAGACCGAAAGCACAAGGCTGCCGAAATCGCACGGCGGAGCTTGATTTTGGTTGGGAAATCTATCAATGAAAGGTATCAAAGGTTATTACAATGGCTAAGTTTGAAACAAAGAACATCCGAAACGTTGCGCTTCTGGGTCACGGTGGCTCGGGAAAGACCTCTCTTGCTGAGGCAATGCTCTATATTACGGGCGGAACCGACCGTCTTGGCAACGTCACAGCCGGAAATACCGTATGCGATTATGATGCCGAGGAGGTTGCAAGACATTTCTCCATTTCCGCATCGGTTGCTCCCGTGGTGTGGAAGGATGTTAAGATCAATATTATCGATACCCCCGGTTATCTCGATTTCTCGGGTGAGGTTCAGCAGGCGCTCCGCGTTGCGGATGCGGCGGTCATCGTTGTTGACGGTAAGGCAGGTATCGAGGTCGGTACCGAGCTTGCTTGGGACAGCGCAACGGCGGCAGGACTCCCCACCGCATTCTTTATCAATAAATTTGACGATAACGAGGCGCGCTTTGCGCGCGTGCTCGATGCGCTCCATACCACCTTCGGTAAGCATATCTGTCCTCTGACCATCCCGATGGTCAAGGATGGCGAGGTAGTCGGCGCGATCGACCTGATCGACAAGACCGCGCACGTTTTCGATAAAAACGGACGTCACAGTGTCGAGCTGATCCCCGAGGAGTCTGTCGAAGCGGTTGAAAAGTACCGCGAGATGCTGATGGAAGCGGTTGCAAGCACCGACGAGGAGCTGATGATGAAGTTCTTCGAGGGCGAGGAGATCACCCATATGGAGGCGATCAACGCCGTTCACGAGGGTATCATTCACGGTGACATCGTTCCCGTATTCTGCGGCGCGGCAACCAAGCTTTGGGGCGTATGGACGATGATGGATAAGATCAGCGAGTCCTTCCCGAGACATACCGCAAAGAAGTGCGAGACGCTGGTTGACGGAAAGGAAATGGAGATCAATCCCGACGGTGAGCCTGCGATCTTCGTATTCAAGACCGTTGCAGACCCGTTCGTTGGAAAGATGTCCTTCTTCAAGGTTATGAACGGTACGGTCAAGCGCGATATGCTTCTGCGCAACAACGTCACCGGCGATTCCGAAAAGCTGGCGCACATCTATGAAATGAAGGGAAAGAAGCAGACCGAGGTTGAGGAGCTTGCCTGCGGTGATATCGGTATGGTGGCAAAGCTTTCCAATACCAACACTAACGATACGCTCTCCTGGAACACCGATTTCTGCTACAATACCATTTCCTTTGCAACGCCTTATATGGTTAAGGTGATGATCCCCGTCTCCAAGGGCGACGAGGGTAAGATCTCTCAGAGCATTACCCGTATGACCGAGGAGGATTACACGCTCCGCTTTGAGAACGATGCCGCGACCAAGCAGCTTCTTATCTACGGTCTGGGCGAGATGCACCTTTCCGTGCTTTCCGCTCGTCTGAAGGGCAGATTCGGACTCAATGTCCGCTTTGATACGCCGAAGATCGCATACCGTGAAAAGATCACCAAATCGGTTGACGTTGAAGGTAAGCACAAGAAGCAGAACGGTGGATCGGGTCAGTACGGTCACGTTAAGATGCGCTTTGCTCCCGCAGAGGATGAGGGATTGACCTTTACCGTTTCGGTTGTCGGCGGTACGGTGCCGAAGAACTTCTATCCCGCAGTAGAGAAGGGAATTCAGGATGCAATGGCAAAGGGCGCGTACGGCTATCCGCTCACCAACCTTGCGGCAGACCTCTACGACGGCTCTTACCACGCAGTTGACTCCGACGAGCTTTCCTTCAAGACCGCGGCATCCCTGGCATATAAGAAGTGCCTTGAGTCCGCAGGCCCTGTTCTGCTCGAGCCTGTCGGTAATATGAACATCACCGTCCCCGAGGCTCTTGTCGGTGACGTAATGGGCGATCTGAACAAGCGTCGCGGTAGCGTGATGGGTATGGAGCCTGCCGAAAAGAAGGGCTACACCGTTGTTCAGGCGATTGCTCCGAAGGCAGAGATCATGGATTACCCGATCGTCCTGCGCGCAATGACGCAGGGACGCGGCTCGTTCGACTTTGAGGTTACGGGCTATGACGTTGTACCCGCGAATATTACCGCAAAGGTAGTAGCGGAGAACAAGGCTGAATAAGCTAAATAAAAATGGGACTGTTGCCGCACTTGGCAACAGTCCCGAAGTTTGGAAAGGATATAATTTTTATGACGGCAGAACTCAAGAGGATAGGCGCAAGCTTTGGGCTTGCAGGTGAATTTTGCTCCTACAAGCAGATGACCAACGGCAACATCAATTCCACGTATCAGGTGTTTTACGCCGAGGATGGGCATGCACACGTTTATATTTTCCAGCGCATCAATCAAAACGTTTTTAAAAAGCCCGTGGAGATTATGGAAAATATCGAGAAGGTGACGTCGCACATTCTTGCAAAGGGCGGTCGCTCGCTTAGCTTTTACAGCACGCAGGATGGCAAAAACTATCTTTTTGATGACAAGGGCGGATTTTGGCGCGTAACGGACTTTATCGAGTCGGTCACCTTTAATTCCTGCGAGGATGCGGCGACGATCTCGAACGTCGGAGCGGCGTTTGGCGAATTCCAGATGCAGCTTTCGGATTTTGACGGCTCGTTTTTGTTTGAGACGATCCCCAATTTTCACAATACGAAAAAGCGCTACGAGCATATGGATGCCGTTATAATGGCAGATCCCGTCGGACGTGCCGCAAAGGTACGGATCGAATTGGATGCGCTTGAGGAGCTGCGTGAGCGTGCGACCGAGCTTTCCGTCCGTTATGCAAACGGAGATTTTCCCATCCGTGTGACGCATAACGATACCAAGGCAAATAACGTTCTCTTTGACAAGGAGACACTCAAGCCCCTCGTTGTGATCGATCTTGATACCGTTATGCCGGGTATGGCGATGTACGACTTTGGCGATGCGGTAAGATTTATCTGCAACACCGCGGCAGAGGATGAGGCTGACCTTTCGCTCGTTTCCTTTGACGTGGATAAGTTTGCCGCGTTTGCAAGCGGATATATCGGATGGGTAAAAAATGCGCTGACGCAGGCGGAATTGGATAGCCTTGTTTTGGGCGCCTTCTCCGCAACGGTCGAGCTTGCCGTGCGCTTTTTGGACGATTACATCAACGGAGATACCTACTTCAAGGTGCTGTCTCCCGAGCATAATCTTGTTCGCGCACGTTGCCAGCTTACTTTGGCACTTGATATTCTCAAAAAATACGATCAGCTTCAGTCCATTGTGAAGGATTGCTGAAACAGAGGATTCCAAAAAATCCTTCAAAGCAAAAAGAGAGCAGACCTCCGTTGAGGTCTTCTCTCTCTTTATTTAAAATTTTCTCTTCCGAGGGTGGATGAGCGCTTAATCTTGCTTCAATCCCTCATAAACGAGCTGGCGGATGGTGGGATGGATGACACGGTAGCCGTAACCGCAGTTGAGAATCTGTGCGCCGTAATAGAGTGCAATGCGGTTGATGGGATCGATCATTACAAACGCATTTGCGGCACCGTCCCAGCCGAATTCACCAATGGGCGAGGGCGAGAGGGAAACGTTAGGATCCATATGCACGCGTCCGCAAAGTCCCCAGCCGTATCCGTAGCGCATACCGCTCATAAAATCGTTTCGGGCATCATCGTGAAGATGGTTGACCTGCATCATCTCAATGGTTTCGGGCTTGAGGATCTGATATCCGTCTTTGGTTTTTCCGCCGTTTGCAATTGCGGTGATAATCTTGATGTATTCGTCAACCGAGGCAAAGAGTCCAGCTCCGCCACTGTCGAAGTTGTGGCAAAGATGATATGCATTTTTGCATTCTGTTTCCGTGGCTCTCATTGTACCCGATTGGAATTTATACATTGCACTGAAGCGCGTCTGCTGTTCCTCGTTCGGTCTAAATCCCATATCCTTGATGCCGAGCGGCTTGAAGAGGAGCTGATCGAGATAATCTGCGAATTTCATACCGGTGATCACCTCGACAACCGCTGCGAGGACGTCGTGGCAGAGGCTGTACTGATAGTGCGTACCCGGCTCAAAGCTGAGCGGATCCTTTGCCATTGCGCGCACCACGTCAAGCGTAGTTGCCGTAGGCGTTGCGGCACTGAGAATGGCGGTGGTGTTTTTGTTGTAGGTCATACCGCCCGTCATAGTAAACAGATGCTCTACCGTCATGACGTTCTTGGCGGGGGTGACAGAGCCGTCCTCTCGCAAAACGTTCAGGCTTGCATATTCGGGGATGTATTTTGCAACGGGGTCGTCGAGGTGCAATTTGCCTTCCTCCACAAGCCTCATTGCCGCGATGCAGGTAATGACCTTGGTCGCAGAGAAGATCCAATAGAGGTCACGGTTGGTGACGGGCTTTGTTTTGTTTGCGTCCGCATATCCGATGCAGGTGCGATAAACGGTCTCGCCGTCCTTGGTGACGACCAGCTCGCATCCGGGAATTCCGCGGAGCGGCATATCCTTCATAAATTGATCGAGTTTTGAGAAATTCATAATGTGCTCCTGAGATTTAGTGATGGTGAAGGAAGGTTTCGATGATAAAGGTTGCGATATAAACGAGTACGCCCGAGGCGACCAACATAGCCATAATGAGTGCGAGGATCCGCATGGGTCTGGAGAAGGAGGAGGTATACTTTTTGTTCTTCATTGTAAGATTTCCTTTCGATTAGCCGAGAGATACGCCTGCTGCGGGGATCTTGATCTTTTTGAGTCCCTTTAGGTCATCGGGGATCTTTTCAGGATCTGCAGTGGCGGCGACAAGCTTTTGTCCTGCCTTGAGCGAGATGACCTGCACACCGGAGGAGGTGCGAGTGGATTTGATGGGGATGAGAGAGGATTTGATCACGATCGCGCGATTATCCGAGGTGGTGAGCATAAGATCCATCGGTGCCTTTTCGTAGAATGCCGCGACAACGGGCGAGGATTTGGAGAATACCGAGGTCAGCTTGCGGCGGTTGCCCGTGATCTCGTAGGAGGCTGCGGAAATACGCACGCCCTTTCCGTTTTCGAAGAGGAAAATAAAGTTTTCCTTTTCGGGGTATTTGTTTTGAATATTGAGCAGGATCGGCTTTTCGTCCGCATCCATTTTCAGCTTAACGGGGAGATAATCGCCAAGTGCGGATGCCTTGGTGGTATCAAAATCGTCTGCCTTTGCGCGGTACATCTGCGCCTTGTCGGTCATAAAGATCAGATCGTCTACGTTTTCGCCGTCCATCAGATTGAGGATCTCATCGCCCTCCTTGCACTTCTGCTCATCGTTTCCGCGCAGGGATTGGAAGGTGATCTTCTTGAAATATCCCTCACGGGTGAGAACGAAGCGTGCGCTGTAATTTTCAACGTGCTCATCCTCGTTGTAGATCTCTACGCCGTCCGCCGCTACGATCTGTGTGATACGGGGCTGGGCGTATTTCTTTTTGATCTCGGTGAGCTGCTTGATGATCAGTGCCTTTTGCTTGAACTCATCGCGCAGAGTTTCCTCAAGATCCGCAATTTCCTTTTCAAGATCGTTGATGTCTGCAATGCGGTTGAGAATATACTCGCGGTTGAGGTTACGGAGCTTGATGTCCGCGATATAGTTCGCCTGGATCTCATCGATCTCAAAGCCCTTCATCAGGTTGGGAACAACGTCGCCTTCCTTTTCGGTGCGGCGGATGATGCGGATCGCCTTATCGATGTCAAACAGGATCTTTCCGAGTGCGAGCAGGAGGTGGAGCTTGTCCTTCTTCTTTTTGAGATCGAATTCAAGCTCGCGGCGCAGGCAGACGAGACGGAAGTTGATCCATTCCTTGAGGATCTCCACAACGCCCATCGTGCGCGGCACGGAGTTGATCAGAACGTTGAAATTGCATTTGAAGCTATCCTCGAGCGAGGTGAGCTTGAAGAGCTTGGACATCAGCTTGTCGGGGTCTTGCTTTCCGCGCAGATCGAGCGAGAGCTTGAATCCGTTGAGGTCGATCTCGTCTCGGAAATCGGAGATCTCCTTGAGCTTACCCTCCTTATAGAGAGACGCAAGCTTTGAGAGGATCAGCTCGATGGTGGTGGAATAGGGGATCTGCAGGATGTCAATGCAGTTTGCCGCCTTGTCGTAGGTATAGCGTGCGCGCATTCTGACCGATCCCTGACCCGTTGTGAAGATCTTGTACATTTCCTCGCGGTCATAGAGGATGGTTGCACCGCCCGAAAAATCGGGAGCCTTGATAATGTCCATCATCTTCTCCACGGGCAATTTTGGGTTGCGCAGAAGTGCGATGGTTCCGTCACAGATCTCGGAGAGGTTGAAGGAGCAGATATTGGATGCCATACCGACCGCGATTCCCATATTGGGCATCACGAGAATGTTGGGGAAGGTGGTGGGAAGGAGAGAGGGCTCCTTCATTGTGGCATCGTAGTTGTCGACCATATCCACGGCATCCTTATCGATGCCCGCGAAAAGCTCCGCGCAGATGGGGTCGAGCTTACATTCGGTGTAACGTGCCGCCGCGTACTTCATATCCGAGGAATACTGCTTACCGAAGGATCCCTTGGAATCGACGAGGGGATGGAGAAGTGCGGCGTGGTCGCGCGTCAGACGAACCATTGTTTCGTAGATCGAAGCATCGCCGTGAGGGTGAAGCTTCATCGTCTGACCGACGATATTGGCACTTTTGGTGCGAGTGCTGCCCAAAAGCCCCATTTTGTACATTGTATAGAGCAGCTTACGGTGCGAGGGCTTGAGACCGTCGATCTCGGGGATCGCACGCGAGACGATGACGCTCATAACGTAGGGCATATAGTTTTTCTCGATGGTCTCGGTAATGGGCTGATAGACCACGGGAGCGTGAACGATTTCTTGCTGTTCGGTTTTTTTCTTTTTTGCCATGTTTTGACGATTTTCCTCTCTGTTCGTAATTTGCGAGTAGAGCGAGGGAGATTACGGAATCTCCTTTATGGTGTGCGCCGCGGCGCGGATCATACGGTTGTAAAGCGCGAGTCCAAGTCCCTCGGTGGGGGGGAGATGGGCATAGATCAATTCTGCATCGGTTGCGTCTGCCAGACGCAGTGCGCCAAAGAGATTTCTTGCCTGTGCGGCAATATCGTTCTTGGCACCGACGGGAATCAAAAGTCGGTCGAGCAGCGCATCCTTTTCTTCATCGTAGCAAAGGATCGCGCAGCTTTTCTTTTTTTGCTCCTCCTGCAGGAACTCCAATACGCGTGTCTCGTCACCGCAAAGAAGAATGACGGGCGCGGAGGGGGCATAATGACGGTATTTCATACCGGGAGAGAGCGGCCGCTCGTTTTCGGCAAGCTTATGAAGCACGGCGTCGGCAACCTCGACCTGCGGTGCGACCATACAAAGCGCATCGTAGGTAATTCCGCCCGGACGTAAGAGGATCAGCTTGTCTCCGTGAATGGAGACAATGGTGGATTCCAGCCCGATCTCGCATTCGCCGCCGTCAATGAGCATATCGACTCGTCCGTCAAGATCCTCTCGGACGTGCTCTGCGCGCGTGGGGGAGGGCTTGCCCGAAAGATTTGCCGAGGGAGCGGCAATGGGGATGCCTGCAAGCTCGATCAGACGGTGTGCGACAGGGTGCGCGGGGCAACGCAATGCAACGGTCTCAAGTCCGCCCGTAGCAGAGGAGGGAACGATCTCACGCTTGGGCAAAACCACCGTCAGCGGTCCCGGCATAAAGGCACGGGCAAGGCGATAGTAAAGCTCGTTCGTGTAGGCGTACTGCTCCGCTTCCTCGGGCCTTGAGAGATGTAAAATTAAGGGATTGTCGGAGGGACGTCCTTTGGCGGCATAGATCTTTTTTGCCGCATCGGAGTCAAGTCCGTTTCCGCCGAGTCCGTAGACCGTCTCGGTTGGAAAAACGACCAATCCGCCTGCGCGCAGGATCTCTGCCGCCTCGCGGAGCGACTCCTCGCCAAGGGATGGATCGGTTACGGTTGCAAATTTTGTGTTCAACTGAAGCACCTCGATGATCATTTTTTAGGATTGCCGTTGAAGGCGCTCTGCGGTGTCCGCTGTGGCGAGAGCGTCGATCATACCTCCGATCTCACCGTCCAGAAAACGGTCGAGCGAATAAAGAGTCAGTCCAATACGGTGGTCGGTGATGCGCCCCTGCGG